>JAAYVP010000105.1 GCA_012517115.1 Brooklawnia sp.
AACGAGAATCTGTACCAGCACACCCGGCCCGAGTACGTCGGCAATGACATGCGCATGCTGATCTCCAACATGGCCGGACGAGCCAGCGTCCAGATCAAGGGCGGCCAACTCGGCCTCGACCTCACCGACCGTGAGATGGCGGGCAAGATCACCGACGCGATCAAGGAGCGCGAGGCGCAGGGCTACTCGTTCGAGGCGGCGGACGCGTCCTTCGAACTGTTGGTGAGATCGATGACTGGGCAGCTTGAGTTGCCGTTCGAACTGATCGGATGGCGGGTTTTCACCGAGGAGATCGTCAACCGGTCGAACGGTGACAATTCGGAGGCGACTGTGAAACTGGTCGCAAAGGGCCAGCGGCAGAGCGTCATCGGTGAGGGCAATGGGCCGGTGAACGCCCTCGGCGATGCACTGATCAAGGCCCTGTCACCGGCCTACCCGCAGGTCGCCGACTACGAACTGACCGACTACCGGGTGCGGATCCTCGATGAAGGACGCGGCACGGATGCGACCGTGCGCGTGCTGATCGACACCAGCGACGGCGAGCAGGGTTGGACCACGGTTGGTGTCGGCACTAACGTGATCGAGGCTTCCTGGGAGGCGCTCAGCGACGCGTATTTGTACGGCCTGATCAAGGGCTACGCCGGCGCGGCGAACTGATCCAGTTCAACAGATCCGGTCTGCCACCAGAGGCCGCGCGGCTGGCGCTTGCTCGCTGATCGTCACGGCGGTCTGAAGTGTCTCGCGGGCTGTCGCGAATGCCTCAGGGGTGTCGGTGTGCAGTCGCAACAACGGCTGTCCGACTGCGACACGGTCACCAGGACGTGTCAAGAGTTCGACACCAGCACCGGCCTGCACGGTGTCTTCCTTGCGTGTGCGGCCGGCGCCCAACTTCCAGGAGGCGACTCCGATCGCCATCGCGTCCATTGCAGTGACGATGCCGGACGCCGTAGAGGTCAGTTCATCGCAGTGTCTCGCCACCGCGAGCGGGGCGTCCGGATCTCCCCCCTGCGCGTGGATCATGCGCCGCCAGACGTCCATCGCCTGGCCGGATGCGAGTATCTGTGCCGGGTCGGTGTCGAGCCCGGCCAACTGCACCATCTCGTGGGCCAATGCCAGGGTCAACTCGACCACATCGGTCGGACCGCCGCCAGCCAAGACGGCGAGTGCCTCTCGCACTTCGAGGGCGTTACCGACCGTCCGGCCGAGCGGGGTGTTCATGTCAGTCAGCAGGGCCACGGTCCGAACCCCGGCAGCCTGACCCAACGCCACCATTCGACGGGCGAGTTCACGGGCCTCGTCCAGGCTTCGCATGAACGCTCCACTGCCGAACTTGACGTCGAGCACCAGGTTGTCGGCACCTTCGGCGATCTTCTTGCTCATGATCGAGCTTGCGATCAGTGGAATCGACGCCACTGTTCCAGTCACGTCGCGCAACGCGTACAGCTTCTTGTCCGCGGGCGCCAGGCGGTCGCCGGCAGCGCAGACCACCGCGCCAACGTCGTTGAGCTGGGCGAGCATCTCGGCACCGGTCAAGCTGGCCCGCCAACCCTTGATCGACTCCAGTTTGTCCAGAGTGCCACCGGTGTGGCCCAGCGCGCGCCCAGATAGTTGCGGCACCGCGGCCCCGCAGGCGGCCACCAAGGGAGCCAACGGCAAGGTGATCTTGTCGCCGACGCCTCCAGTGGAGTGCTTGTCGACGGTCGGACGCTTCAACCCGGGGTAGCTCATTCGCTCGCCGGTGTCGATCATGGCAGCTGTCCAGGCCGCCAACTCAGCGTCGTCTAGGCCGCGAAAGAAGATGGCCATCGCCATTGCCGACATTTGCTCATCGGCGACCTGCCCGTCGGTGTAGGCCCTGATCAGCCACGCAATGGCGGCGGCGGAAAGGGTCCCACCATCGCGTTTGGCCTGGATGAGTTCTACGGCGCTGTAGCAGTCCATGACTGCCAGTATCCCGACCCTGGGCGCATGGCACGCCCTGGTGGATTGGATTCGTGTCCTGAAACGCGCAGGCTGTCCCTCTCGAACAGGACTGGCGCGGTGGAGCCTCTGATAGGGCCGTTAGACTCACCTGCATGCGCATTGCCAGATTCGCCTCGGCCGGGGCAGATCCTCGATTCGGCATCGTCGAACTCGTGGCTGATGGCGGTCAGTTCCCGGACACGGTCGCGGTGCTTGATGCCGACCCGCTGGCCGGCCCGGTGAACTACACCGGCGAGCGGCTGCGACTGGCCGACGTCCGGTTGCTTGCCCCGGTCATCCCACGCAGCAAGGTGCTGGCAGTGGGCAAGAACTACGCCGACCACGCGGCAGAGTTCGACGGTGAGGTGCCGCAGGAACCATTGATCTTCCTCAAGCCGAACACATCGGTGATCGGCCCGGGCGAGCCGATCGTGCGTCCGGTGCTCAGCCAGGACGTCCATTTCGAGGGCGAACTGGCCGTCGTGATCGGACGCATCTGCCGCAAAGTACCCGCCGAATTGGCCAGCCAGGTGATCTTCGGGTACACCGTGGCCAACGACATCACCGCACGTGACTTGCAGCGTCGGGACGGTCAGTGGGCGCGCGCCAAGGGTTTTGACAGTTTCTGCCCGCTCGGACCGTGGATCGTCAGCCACTTGTCCATCGAGGAGGCCAGCGACCTGTCGTTGGTGACCAGCGTGGATGGCGAGGTCAAGCAGCACGCCAGCACTAGCCAGATGGTCTATCCTGTCCCCGACCTGATCGCCCACATCTCCGCGTTCACCACATTGCTGCCCGGAGACGTCATCCTCACCGGCACACCCGCCGGAGTCGGGCCGATCCTCGCCGGCCAGCAGGTCAGCGTCGAGATCGATGGAATCGGCACCCTCACCAATCCTGTAATGGACGACGAGGTGGACGCCGAATCGTCTGCGGCCCGGTGAAGCTCTCACTGTGGGGTGGCGACACCAGCCAACTGGAGGAGCCGGCGCCCAAGGCCAGTTACGCCGGTGTGCTTCGAGTGGAGCCGGTGTCGACGAGTTTCCTGCAGGCCATCTCAGGGATCCTCGTCACCCTCGCCGGCTATGCCATCGCGCTGCCGGCGATCGCGTGGTTGGTGCTCAGGGCTACCTGGTTCGTGCGGGGACGACCCGACACATTCGCCGAGTACCGGGCTGACGCTCTTGGCTTCGAGTATCTGGAGGGCATGTTCGCCAGTCATCTGGCCATCGGGTCGGTGATCATCTTGACCATGTTGGTGGTGCGCTACGTGCACCACATCCATCCGCGCTGGTTGTGCTCCGTCCAGCCCGGCTTCCGGTGGCGCTTCGCGGTCGTTTGCGGGATGATCGCACTGGTTGGGCTCAACGGGGTCTACTGGATCTCGAATCTCGGCGACCCACCCACCTGGAATCCTGGTAAGGACTTCGTCTGGTGGGTGTTGGTGATCGTGCTGACAGCCCCGTTCCAGGCGGCCGGGGAAGAATTCCTCTTCCGCGGATATCTGCTACAGGCTGCAGGTGCAGTGGGACGCAGTCCCTGGCTCGCGGTGGCGATCTCCGCTGCGGTGTTCACTGCGCTGCATGGGTCGCAGAACCTGCCGTTGATGGTCGACCGGTTCGGCTTCGGACTGCTGGCTGGCGCACTTGTCGTGGTTACCGGGGGACTGGAGGCCGCCGTCGCGGTACACGCTGTCAACAACGTTTTCGCGTTCGGATACGCCGCCGCAGCGGGCGGCATCGCGCAAGCGCGGACCATAGAGACATCCACCTGGGCCACCACTGGCTGGAATCTCTTGGCATACTGCCTGGTCGCCTTCGTGGCCTGGCTCGTCGGCCGGAAGATGCGGGTAGCCACCCGCACGCCCGGTTTGGATTCTGGCGGCGCTTTGCGGTAACTTAATCAGTCGTTGCCCTGCGGGGCAGCAGTGGGGTATGGGGTAATTGGCAGCCCGCCGGATTCTGGTTCCGTCAGTCTAGGTTCGAGTCCTAGTACCCCAACCAGCAGGCGTACGCTAGGCTGCTGGAGCCCGGGCAACCAGACCCGGACCAAGTGAATACGAGATACCTGAACTTGGCCCCGTAGTGTAGTGGCCTAGCACGCGGCCCTCTCAAGGCTGTAACGGCGGTTCGAATCCGCTCGGGGCTACCAAGAACAGCGCTTCACCCACGCGGTGGAGCGCATTGTTTTTGGGATGGGTTTGCTGAGACCGCTGGCGACACGCGGACGCCTCGATTATGGTGCTTCCAGCGAAAGCCCCCTCGTCCGCCCACCCGAAGCGAGTGTGATGACTGGTTCGAAGCGGAACCTCCTAAGCCTGCTGTGTGCTGCAGCACTCATCGCGTTGCCCACCCTGCAGGCTGCCAACACGAGTCAGGACGTTTCATTGGTCGCGATCGCCCCGCGGCACACGCAAACGGCCCTTGACGAGCGCTCGCTCAGCAGTGCTGGCATCGGTGGGCCACGGGTCGATTCGGGGTCGACACTGGGCATTTCCGCCATTGCCACTACCTCCGGTGCTGACTCACTGGGCATTTCAGCAGGACCGGACAACGGGCGCTGGCTGTGGCCGACGCCCTCGAAGCTGATTACGTCTGGATTCGGGTACCGTTCCGACCCGTTCAATGGGGGCAGCGCCTTCCATAGCGGCATCGATTTCGGCGACCCGTGTGGTACCCCGGTGGGTGCCACGCGTCCGGGCAAAGTCACCTTCGCCGGGCCCGCCGGGGGCTACGGGAACCGAGTGGTCGTCGACCATGGTGAGGGCCTCACGAGTTCATACAGTCACCTTCAGCAAATAACCGTGCAGGTGGGCGATGAGGTGACCCAATCGAATGCCGTCGGGCTGGTGGGCACCACCGGACGCTCCACTGGTTGTCACCTGCATTTCGAAATCATGGTCAACGGCGGCTTCACCGACCCCCTGCCGTATCTGACCGGGAACCCGTCGGCGAACCCAACCACATTCGGCAATAGCAACGTCGCTGAGGCTCCCATCTCGGACTTGGGCACGAACACCGCCACCCCAGGCACAGTGGTCGACCCATGTGGCATTTCCAACGACCCGGCCGATTCGTTGGCCTCCGGGGGCTCAATCCCGGTTGAGGGTACGCCGTCGGCGAATGCCGATTGCCCCCAGCCGAGCACCACCGCGACCCCGTCGACCAGCGCCACACCAACCCCTTCGCCATCGAGTTCGACCGGCGACCCTTTGACGCCGCGGCCGTCGAGTTCGGCTCCCGATCCTTCGACGCCGCAGCCGTCGACTTCGACCGAGCCGTCCGGTTCCGGCACGCCAGACCCGTCGACCGATGGCCCGCCAACGCAATCATCCGCAGAGCTCACCCCGCCCAGCTCCACCACCGTGCTGCCCACCACCGATTTGCCGACCAGCACTGATCTGCTGGCCGCCACGTCGTCCTCGCCGGAATCCGATCCGGCGCCGTCTGACAGCCTGGCGGAGACCAGCGCACTTGAAACGGAGTTGGTCGGATAAGCCCGCACTGGGCGGACGTCAGCGCGGCCAGGCGATCAACCGCACCAGAAGATGGTCGCTGTCGGCACTGTTAGGCTGTGAGCCCAACCCAGTGATGCATGGAGGATTCATGACGACAGTCGGTTTCATCGGTCTTGGCACCATGGGGCGCCCCATCGCAAGCCACATCCTTGCGCGGCTCCCCAAAGGCGACACCCTGGTCCTCAACGACATGAGTGCGGAGCGGGTCTCACAACTCCTGGCAGACGGGGCGGTCTGGGCAGACAACGCCCGGGAACTGGGGGAGCGGGCCGATCTAGTCTTCTTCATGGTTCCCGACGTCCCACAGGTGTGGGCGGTGCTGGAAGGACCTGACGGCCTGCTGGCGGGGGCAGGTGATCGGCACGTTTTGCTGGTCGTCTGTTCGACCGTGGCGCCCGATGCGATTCGCCAACTCGACGACCAGGTCAGCCGGGCAACGGACGGGCGGATCCGAGTCATCGATGCTCCGGTGTCGGGCGGACAGGTGGGAGCAGAGGCCGGGACACTGTCGATCATGGTGGGCGGCCCCGATGACCTGGTTGCCCAGGCGATGCCCTATCTTTCGTCAGCCGGCAATCCCGTGCACCTCGGACCCACTGGGGCGGGCGAGGTCGCCAAGGCCTGCAATCAACTGATCTGCGCTGCGAACATCGTTGCCAATGCCGAGGCAGCGGTGGTCGCTGAGCGCGCTGGTCTCGACGTGGCCAAGCTCTTCGAGTTGATGCTGGGGGGCTACGCCGGCAGCAAGATCATGGCCGACAAGGGACCTCGTTACGTTGCGAAGGACTACTCGGTCTCGGGCGCGGCGATCTTCTGGATCAAGGACTTGAAGGCCTATCTTGACGAGGCGAGCCGTACCGGCACCGCCACCGTTCAGGGTGATCGTTTGTTGGATGCGTTCCAGGGTGTGGTGGACGCTGGTTGGGGTTGGCAGGACACCGCGATCGTCCAGAAGTTCATTGAGGAGCAGGGCGCCGACGCCACGTGAGGACGCCCATTCTCCGGCAGTTGCACGCGTCTTCGTGGGCGGCGCCGTTGGGCTCAGTCCTCGCCACCCGAGCGGCGCAAGACTTCGCTGAGCCGTTCGGCGGCGGCCGTCACGGCTGGCGCATGCAGGCGTCCAGGTTGTCGGGTGAGTCGCTCGATCGGTCCCGACACCGAGACGGCGGCGATCACCTTGCCGCCGGGCGAGCGCACTGGGGCACTCACTGAGGCAACGCCGTGTTCCCGTTCCGCCACTGACTGAGCCCAGCCGCGGCGTCGGACGCCGGTCAGTGCGACCGCCGAGAAGTTGGCGTTCGCTAGCCCGCGCTGCAACCGGTCGGGTTCTTCCCAGGCCAGCAGCACCTGAGCGGCGGAGCCGGCACTCATTGAGAGCTGGCTGCCCACCGGGATCGAGTCGCGTAGACCGCTGGGACGATCAGCAGCCGCCACACAGACCCGCACATCGCCCTGCCTGCGGAAGAGTTGTGATGACTCTCCGGTGATGTCCCGAAGGCGGTTGAGGATCGGTCCGGCCGTGGCCAGCAGTCGGTCCTCTCCGGCGGCCGATGCCAGTTCAGCCAGGCGAGGGCCAAGCACGAATCGGCCCTGCAGGTCGCGGCCCACCAGACGATGGTGCTCCAGCGCGACGGCGAGCCGATGCGCGGTGGGGCGGGCCAGTCCGGTGGATTGCACCAGGCCTGCCAGCGTCATGGGTCCGGACTCGAGGGCTGCCAGCACTGCTGCGGCCTTGTCGAGCACTCCCACGCCAGATGTGTCGTCCATATGGTGAGACTAGCATCTCGCTATTTGAACAGCAATGTCAGACTGGTTTCATGGGAAAAACGCTGAGCGAAAAGCTCTGGGACGACCATGTGGTGCGTTCGGGCGTCGGTGAGCCCGATCTGCTCTACATCGACCTGCACCTGTGCCACGAGGTCACCAGCCCACAAGCCTTCGAAGGCCTCAGGATTGCCGATCGCCAGGTCCGGCGTCCCGATCTTACGCTGGCGACCGAGGATCACAATACTCCCACCCTCAACATAGATCGGCCGATAGCTGACCCTGTCAGCCGTACTCAGGTCGAGACGCTTCGCCGCAACGTCGCCGAGTTCGGTGTGCCTATCCATTCACTGGGCGACCGCGACCAGGGCATCGTGCACGCCATCGGCCCGCAGCTGGGGCTGACCCAGCCCGGCATGACGATCGTCTGCGGTGATTCGCATACCTCCACTCACGGCGCATTTGGGGCCTTGGCCTTCGGCATTGGCACTTCCGAGGTCGAACACGTCTTGGCCACCCAGACCCTGCAGCAGGCTCGCCCGAAGACCATGGCCGTCAACATCAATGGCGACCTGCCAGCCGATGTGACCGCCAAGGACGTCGTGCTGGCCTTGATCGCCAAGGTGGGGACCGGCGGCGGCCAGGGCTACATGGCCGAGTACCGCGGCACCACCATTGAGCAGATGTCGATGGAGGGCCGCATGACGATCTGCAACATGTCGATCGAGTGGGGTGCGAAGGCCGGCATGATTGCGCCCGACCAAACCACGTTCGACTATCTGAAGGGGCGACCACATGCCCCGCGCGGGGCCGAGTGGGAGGCCGCGATGGCCTACTGGCGGACGCTGCATACCGATTCCGACGCGGTCTTTGATATTGAGGTCGACATCGATGCCGCCGGCCTCTCCCCATTCGTGACATGGGGCACCAATCCGGGCCAGGGGATCGGGTTGGGTGGATCGGTACCTGACCCCGCCGAGATGACCGATGAGGTCGCCCGCGCTGCTGCCGAGCGTGCCCTGGAGTACATGGCACTGACCGCCGGCACCCCGATGCGCGAGATCAAGGTTGACACGGTCTTCCTGGGTAGCTGCACCAACGGTCGCATTGAGGATCTCCGGCTGGCCGCGGGCATCATAAAGGGACGCAAGGTGGCCGAGGGCGTCCGTTTGCTCGTGGTGCCGGCGTCGGCCCGCATCCGCCAGCAGGCGATGGCGGAAGGTCTCGACCAGATCTTCCTGGACGCAGGCGCCGAATGGCGCGAGGCCGGCTGCTCGATGTGCCTGGGTATGAACCCCGACCAACTAGCTCCTGGTGAGCGCAGCGCGTCCACCAGCAATCGCAACTTCGAAGGTCGGCAGGGCAAGGGCGGACGCACTCACCTGGTGAGCCCGGCCGTCGCCGCGGCCACCGCGGTCACTGGTCACCTGTCCGCACCGTCAGACTTGTGAGAGGTGCTTTAACAATGGAGAAGTACATCAGCCACACCGGCGTCGCGGTACCGCTGCGTCGCAGCAACGTCGATACCGACCAGATCATCCCGGCGGTCTACCTCAAGCGGATCACTCGCACTGGTTTCGAGGACGGTCTGTTCGCCGCCTGGCGGCGTGACCCCGAGTTCGTGCTGAACCAGCCCGCTTACACCGGGGGTTCGGTCCTGGTGGCCGGACCGGACTTCGGTACCGGGTCGTCGCGAGAGCACGCGGTCTGGGCTTTGCAGAACTACGGCTTCAAGGTCGTTATCGGGTCTCGGTTCGGTGACATTTTCCGGGGCAACTCAGGCAAGGCGGGGCTGCTGATTGCCACTGTCGACCAAGATGTCGTGGAGCGACTCTGGGCGTTCATCGAGGCCAGCCCGGGCGTCGAACTGACAGTCGACCTGCCCAGCCGTACGATCACAGCGGGCAAGCACGAGTTCGATTTCCAGATCGACGACTACACCGCCAATCGGTTGCTGCAGGGTTTGGACGACATCGGTTCCACCTTGCGCCACGCCGACCAGATCGCGGCCTTCGAGGCCCGGCGTCCCAGCTTCAAGCCGACCACGCTGCCGATGCGCGTGGCCGACTGACGGTGACTGCGGTCCAGACGGCGCGATCCAGGCGCCCCGTCCGGTTCGGGAAACTCGCTCGGCTGAACCAGGAGCCGGCCAACGCAACCCTGAGATTGGCTGCGCCGATCCTGCATCGGGTGCTGCGCATGTGGACCAGGATCGAATGGCGGGGAAGCGAGCACATCCCAGTTGCCGGCCCCGCCATCTTCGTGCCGAACCACATCAGTTCACTCGACCCGCCACAGGTCGGGGTCTACCTCGCCTACAACGGCCGCTGGCCGCACTTCCTGGCCCGTGCCAACCTATTTGAAGTCCCCATCCTGGGGCGCCTGCTCCGAGCGGCGGAGCAGATACCTGTGTATCGGCGCAGTGCGCAGGCCAAGGACGCGTTGATCGACGCCACTGCCGCTCTGCGGCGCGGCCAGGTCGTCGTCATCTACCCAGAGGGCACGATCACCTTCGACCCGGACGAATGGCCGATGGCTGGTCACAGCGGCGCGGCGAGGCTCGCGCTAGAAACCGGCGCACCGGTCATCCCGATCGGGCAGTGGGGGGCCAACCTCGCCGTCCCACCTCGCAAGATCCGGCCGTTTCGGTGGCGGCGTGCCAGGGTCACCGTCATTTGCGGGGCACCGGTCGATCTGGGTGAGTTCGGCTCCGCGTGGGACGACCGCGAGGCTGTGCGCACAGCCACCATCCGCATCATGGATTCGATCACCACCCTGGTGGAGCAGGCTCGCGGCCAGACCGCGCCGGTCGATCGTTGGCACCCTGGTTTGAATCACCGGGTGCCACGCGCTCAAGCCATCCACTGACCCCGACGCCGTGGCTGTTAGGGTGATTCCCGGACACTCGGAAGGACGAAGATGGCTCAACAACGCCCCCGCGTCGTACTGATCTTTGGCGGACAGAGCACCGAACACCAGATCTCGTGCTTAACCGCAGCCGGCGTCGCCAAGGCGATCGACACAGATCGTTTCGAGGTCCACGGTGTGGGCATCTCGCCGTCCGGCACTTGGCACCGCATGGACCTGGCTGCGATCGCAGAGCTGCGCACCGAAGGGCGTCGGCTTCCCGAGTTGGACGACACGTTGCCCAAGGCCACCCTGGTTCGCAATCCGGAGGGTGTGCTGCTGGTCACCCGCGAGGGCGATCAACTGCTCGACCCAGTGCACCTCGACGTGGCGTTCGTGCTGCTGCACGGAGCCTACGGCGAGGACGGCACCATCCAGGGCCAGCTCGAGATGCTCGGATTGCCTTACGTCGGATCGGGCGTGATGGCGAGCGCGATCGGCATGGACAAGCACTTCATGAAGGTGGTGCTGGAGGCGGCCGGCCTGCCCGTGGGGCCCTTCGAGGTGGTGCTGCCGCCCGAGTGGCTGCGCAGACACGAGCAGATCTGTGACGCAATCTCAGGCAGGCTGGACTACCCGCTGTTCGTGAAACCCGCGCGTGGCGGTTCCTCAGTGGGAATCACCCGGGTGACCGATCCGAGCAAGCTGGCCGCTGCCATTGACGAGGCCCGCAAGGTTGACCCCAAAGTGGTGGTTGAGCAGGGCTTCGTGGGTGCCCGAGAAATCGAGTGTGCGGTGCTCGGGCCGATAGGCACCGATTCGGACGAGCACGTCGCGGTGCGGACCTCGCGTCCCGGCGAGATCGTCGTGCATACCGAGACGGCCTTCTACGACTTCGATGCCAAGTACCTACCCGACGAGGGACAGGTGGAGTTGCGGATCCCCGCCGAACTGGACGCCCAGACCGAACAAGCAGTCCGGACGATGTCGGCAGGGTGTTTTGCGGCCTTGGGATGTGAGGGTCTGGCCCGGGTCGACTTCTTCCTCACTGCGGAGGGGCGGCTCGTGATCAATGAGGTGAACACCATGCCGGGCTTCACCGAGTTGTCGATGTTCCCGAGCCTCTGGCAGGTGAGCGGTCTGGATTACCCGGGGCTGATCGCGGACCTGATCGACCAGGCGTTGCGCAGGCCCAACACCGTCGTCCGATAGCGTGTGCACATGATGTCCACGCCGTCGGAGCCGCGCACTCTGTCAGAGATTGGTGAATTCGGCCTGATCAACCGCATAGCCAGTCACTTGGCAATGCCGCCGTCGGTGTCGGTGGGCCCGGGTGACGATGCGGCAGTCTTCCTGGTCAACGGTTCGGCCGTGATCACCGTTGACTTGATGATCGAGGGGCATGACTTCCGTCGCGACTGGTCGAGTCCGGCTGACGTTGGGCACAAGGCTGTCGCCAGCAGCGTAGCCGACATCGAGTCCATGGGCGCCACTCCCACCATCATGGTCATCGGCTTGGGTGCGCCCGCGAGCCTGGAGTATGTGTGGGTCAAGGAGTTCATGACCGGCGTTCGTGAGGAAGCTGACCTTGCCGGGGTGGCGTTAGTGGGCGGCGACCTCGCCACTGCGCAGCAGATCGCCATCTCGGTGACCGTTGTCGGCGAGACCGCCGGACGGACTCCGGTGCTGCGGTCTGGCGCCAGACCCGGACAGGTGGTGGCAGTTCGTGGCCGACTGGGGTGGGCGAGCGCCGGACTGGCCGCGCTCGCTCGCGGCTTCCGCTCGCCGCGCGCAGCTGTGGACTCCCAACGCGCACCGAAGGTTCCTTATGGCGCGGGCCGTGAGGCTGCCGATGCCGGGGCGTCGGCGATGATCGACGTCTCGGACGGGTTGCTGGCCGACCTACGGCACATCGCGGACGCCAGCGGGGTAGGCATCGATCTGGAGGCCGCGCGCTTCCAGATCGCCGAGCCGGTGGCCGTCGTGGCCGCGGCCCTCCACATCAACCCTCTGTCCTTCGTCCTGACTGGCGGCGAGGACCACGCGATGGCGGCCACGTTCGACCCTGGCCGGGTGCCAGCAGACTGGGACGTCGTCGGTCTGGTGGTCGAGGCCGATGCTGAGCTGGGACCGCTGGTACTGGTTGACGGACACGCCTGGGAGGGTGAGCAGGGTTGGACGCACTTCCGTTGAGCCCGGCGTGGTTGGGAAGTCGACCCCCAGCAGCTGGGGTAGTCTGCCTTCATGGCGACCCGCGCGTCTTCCCCGGCGCGGCCTCGTAGCTCGTCGTCTCGTTCCAGCGGGACGACGAAGTCTTCGAGTTCGCGTGCGTCTGGAAGCTCACAAAAATCCGCGTCTCGTTCCGCAAGCCGGACGAAGAGTTCGTCGACTCGTCGGACCAGTGGTGGGCATCCGAACATGGTTGTCAGCGCGGCCAGAGGGCTGTGGCGCGGGAGCGCCCGGGCGCTCGGCGGACTCGCGCGCAGCATGGGTGGAGACGTGCAGGCCAAAGACCCGGCGGTGCGTCGTGATGGCGTTGGGCTTGGCCTGTTCGGTTTGGCGTTGCTGGTCGCTGCTGGCTTCTGGCTGACGATCCCGGGGCTGATCGGGGAATGGCTGCGCATCGGGGTCTCGTGGCTGGTGGGTCGTACCGCCTATTTGGTGCCAGCGCTGCTGCTGGTGATGAGTTTCCGGACCTTGCGGAACCCGCTGAACAACGGTCCGGCCGGTCGCCAGTGGGTTGGCTGGGGACTCTTGCTCTTCGGGCTCCAGGGCATCGTAAACCTCACTCATGATCCCCTGCCCGCGCCCATAGACCCCGAACTGATGAGCCACTACGGCGGCATCATCGGCTACATCTCAAGCTCCATGATGAGCCAACTGTTGCCGGTCTGGCTGTCGGTCTTCGTGCTGGCGGTGGTGGGTCTGTTCGGTCTGATCGTGGTCATCGGCAAACCGATCAGCGAATGGGTCGAGTTGTTCCGTGGCGTTTTCCACTGGTTCGCGGCCAAGGTGCGCGCCCGTCGCCAAACCCGCGCCGAGAAGCTGAGGTTCGGCGTCCAGGAGGCCTACGACAGCCCGCTTGTCGACCATTCAGTCGCTGACATCACCACCGGCGAGCAGCCCCACTCCGAGCAGCCCGACGACGCCCGCCAGGGCTCCGAGCAACCCGCGGTCCTGAACACCCGCAAGCCCAGGGGTAAGGCGACCTCGGCCTCCGCCCTGGAGGAGGCTTCTCTCCCCGAACTGGTTGCACCATCGCATACCCCGGCTCCACAGCGCGTCGAGCAGTTGGCGCTGTCGGGCGATGTCGTCTACACGCTGCCTGACTCGGTGTTGCTCAAAGCTGGTACCGTACCGAAGGCTCGGACCGAGGCCTCGGACGCGATCGTTCACAAACTGCAGGACGTCTTCGCCGAGTTCGACATCGATGCTCGGGTAACCGGTTACACTCGCGGTCCGACCGTCACGCGCTACGCCATCGAAGTGGGCAGTGGTGTCAAGGTCGAGAAAGTCACCGGGCTATCCAAGAACATCGCATATGCGGTGGGGTCAGCCGATGTCCGGATCCTGGCCCCGATCCCCGGGCGCTCGGCCATCGGCATCGAGATCCCGAACAAAGACAAAGAGGTCGTCTCGCTGGGCGACGTGCTCCGCAGCCAGAAGGCCCGCAATGACCACCATCCGTTGACCGTGGGCCTCGGCAAGGATGTCGAGGGTGGCTATGTGCTGGCTAACATTGCCAAGATGCCGCACCTGTTGGTCGCCGGCGCGACCGGATCGGGCAAGTCAAGCTTCATCAATTCACTGATCACCTCGGTGATGATGCGCGCGACTCCCGATGAGGTGAGGATGATGCTGGTGGACCCGAAGCGGGTGGAGTTGACCCACTACGACGGCGTCCCGCACCTGGTCACTCCGATCATCACGAACGCCAAGAAGGCGGCAGACGCGCTGCAGTGGGTCGTGCAAGAGATGGACCAGCGTTACGACGATCTGGCGGCTTTCGGCTTCCGGCATGTCGACGACTTCAACAAGGCGATTCGCGCCGGTCAGGTGCAGTTGCCGCCCGGCAGCGAGCGGGTGCTGGCACCCTACCCGTATCTGCTCGTGGTCGTGGACGAGCTCGCCGACTTGATGATGGTTGCCCCACGCGACGTCGAGGACTCAATCGTGCGCATAACCCAGTTGGCCCGAGCCGCGGGTATCCACCTGGTGCTCGCCACGCAGCGTCCTTCGATTGACGTGGTCACCGGCCTGATCAAGGCCAATGTGCCTAGTCGGTTGGCCTTCGCCACCAGCTCGATGACCGACTCCCGAGTCATCCTCGACCAGCCGGGCGCCGAGAAGCTCGTCGGCCAGGGCGACGGGTTGTTCCTGCCGATGGGGGCGTCGAAGCCGATGCGTGTGCAGGGGGCATGGGTCACCGAGGCCGAGATCCGTGACATCGTCGACTTCGTCAAGGTGCAATTGGAGCCGCAGTACCGCGATGACGTAGCCACGGCCGCGGAATCTGCGCCGAAGGCAGCCGAGGATATCGGCGACGATCTGGATCTGGTCCTTGATGCCGCTCGGCACGTGATCGAGCTGCAGTTGGGATCGACCTCGATGTTGCAGCGCAAGCTGCGGATCGGGTTCGCGAAGGCAGGACGTATCATGGACATCCTTGAGAACCGCGGGGTGGTCGGACCGTCCGAGGGCAGCAAACCGCGTGAGGTTCTCGTCAAGCCTGACGATCTGGATGAGGTGCTGGCCAGCCTGGCAGGCGAATCATGACAACTTCGGTGCATCTGGTGAGCTTGGGTTGTTCCCGCAATGATGTCGACTCTGAGGAGTTGGCGGCCAGGCTGGACGCTGAAGGCTTTCGGTTGACCGCTGACCCCGCAGGTGCGGACGTGATCATGGTGAACACTTGCGGCTTCATTGAGCAGGCGAAGAAGGACTCCATCGACACCCTGCTCGCGGCCGCCGATCACAAGCATTCGGGGCAGACGAAGGCGGTGGTCGCGGTCGGTTGTCTCGCCGAACGCTACGGACACGAACTCGCTGACGCCCTGCCCGAGGCCGATGCGGTGCTCGGTTTCGACAACTATCCGCAGATCGCCGACCGGCTGCGGTCGATCCTCGGCGGGGCGCACTTGGAATCGCATGTGCCAACCGATCGCCGCGTCCGGCTTCCGTTGATGCCGGTGGCTCGTCAAGATGCCCTGCACCGCACAGGTGAGGTGCCCCTTTCCGTGCCTGGTCATGGGGGACGCGGGCCAGCCTCCGGACCGCCCGTGCTGCGGCGTCGGCTGGAGGGCGGACCGTTCGCGCCACTGAAGATCGCCTCCGGCTGCGATCGGCGTTGCGCCTTCTGCGCGATCCCGTCGTTTCGCGGCGCCTTCCTGTCCCGCCCGATCGAGGAGGTCTTGGCGGAGGCGCGCTGGCTGGTCGACCAGGGCGTCAAGGAGATCATGCTGGTCAGCGAGAACTCCACGTCCTACGGCAAAGACCTTGCTGACCGCAGCGCCCTTCCGCGGTTGCTGACTCAGTTGTCCCGCGTGGACGGACTGGAGTGGATCCGGGTGAGTTACCTGCAGCCTGCCGAGATCACTCCGGGCTTGCTCGACGCGATCGCGTCCACCCCCAAGGTGGTGCCCTACTTCGACCTGTCGTTCCAACACGCCTCCGGACCGGTGCTGCGACGAATGCGACGCTTCGGCGACGCCGAGCACTTCGGTCGGCTGATCGAGCGGGTGCGCGAGCTGTCACCGGACGCTGGCGTCCGCAGCAACTTCATCGTCGGGTTCCCGGGCGAGACGGAGGCGGACTTCCTGACGCTCTGCGATTTCGTCGGCGAGGCACGTTTTGACGCCGTCGGTGTCTTCGGTTATTCGGACGAGGAGGGTACCGAGGGTGTGAAGTTGGACGGCCACCTCGCGGCCGGACTAATCGCCGAACGCCACGAGCGGCTGAGTGAACTCGCCGACGAACTATCTAGCCAGCGAGCCGAAGACCGGGTCGGTGACGCCGTCAGGGTGCTCGTTGAGTCTCTCGAGGGCGACCAAGTGGTCGGACGTGCCGCCCACCAGGGGCCCGAGGTTGATGGTGCCACCAGCCTGGTGGGCTCAAGCAGCGTGGCGATCGGGGATTTCGTCGACGCGTCGGTGATAGGCAGCGTCGGAGTCGACCTGATCAGTAGAGTGAGCAGATGATGACCAGTCAGCCCAAACAAGACAAGCTGCTTGGCTTCAGTTGGAACATCCCGAATATCCTGACCATCGCCCGCATGGTTCTGGTGCCGGTCTTCTTGGTGGTCTTCCTCCTCCACCCCCATGACCAGACTTGGCGGCTGTGGGCTACCGCGATCTTCGTAGTCGCGATCCTCACCGACAGCGCCGACGGATACATCGCCCGCAAGTACGATCTGGTGACCAATTTCGGCAAGATCTGGGATTCGATCGCCGACAAGTCCTTGACCGGTGGCGCGTTCATCGTGCTCTCGATCGTCGGGGAATTGCCGTGGTGGATGACGCTAATCATTCTGCTGCGCGAGTGGGGCATCACAGCGTTGAGGTTCGCGATCCTGCATTACGGCGTGATGGCGGCCAACCGCGGCGGAAAACTGAAGACGCTGGTGCAGTCATTCGCGTTGATCGCATTCCTGCTGTGGCTACCAGAGGTGGGATTCTGGTTCGAGGTGGTCAAGTGGTCGCTGATGTGGATCGCCTTCGTCCTCACCGTCGCGACGGGAATCGACTACCTGTACGAGGCGTACAAGCTTCGTAAGGCGTCGCTGGCTGCTGGGGGTCCGGTTGCACTGCGCGATGGACGCTGGCTGCCGTTGAAGACCGGTCCGGACGAGCCAGCGCCAGAAGCTGGTCATGAACCCGTTGGCTGAGGTTCGTTAAATGGTGGCGGCGGAGGCGATTCGGCTGCTCAAGCAGGCGAACTTGACCATCGCGACCTGCGAGTCGATCACTGGGGGTGGCATCGGTGCCACCTTCACCGATGTCCCCGGGTCGTCCGCTGTCTTCCGCGGCGGACTGATCACCTACGCCACGGACCTCAAGGTGTCATTGGCCGGGGTGGACGAGCACTTTGTGCGCGAGTTCGGCGTCATCAACGAGCGCACCGCAAGACAGATGGCTCTGGGCACCGCCTCGAGTTGCCGGACCGATGTCGGGCTATCGGCGACCGGGGTGGCGGGGCCGGAGTGGGAGGATGGCGAGCAGCCGGGCACGGTCTGGCTAGGTCTGGCTTTGCCGGTCCGATGGCACGACCGCATTCGGGGCCGTCAATTACAGTTGGAAGGAGACCGCGCCCAGATCCGAGCACAAACGATCGAGTTGGCGCTGGGCTGGCTGTGCGAGTGCTTGCGGGAGCCTGCCCAAAGCCGGGGGAATAGTCCCGGGCCTGCTGGGTGTTCTTAGACCACACGGCACGCACGACCAGGTCTTCAGTCAAGGAGTTGGACATGGCCCATCTGGCGAGGGAACTGCTTGGCAGGGTCTTACGTGCCGAACGGACACGGCAAGGCCGTACGCTGCGCGAGGTCTCGCTTGCTGCGCGCGTCAGTCTCGGTTATCTCTCCGAGGTGGAGCGAGGTCAGAAGGAAGCATCCAGCGAACTCCTGCAATCGATCAGTCAGGCGCTCGGAGTGCCGTTGTCGCAGGTTTACGCAGCAGTTGCCCAGTCGTTCATCGACGATGAGTCGCGGCCCGAGATGCTGGCGGCCTGAGAGGGTTGACCGAGCATTCGACCCGAGTTGGGCCAGATTAGTGCGCATTCCGGCCGGGGCTCCTGAGTTGGGCCGGATTAGTGCGCACTCTGACCGTGGAGCCGGGCGAGGATCGCTGGTTCGGTTCGATGATCGGGGCGGTCATCCCACTCTTCGAACATCTTCGAACATCCTGATCCTGCCGATCGCAGCGCCCGGGGCCGAGTTGGCGGAGGGCGTGGGCCGGTACTGTCCAGCAGCCAGCCCATGCGGGTGCCGGTGACCGTGACCGGGTTGGTCTTTTCCATCCCCAACCACAGTTCCTCCCGGCACACGGCGATCCGGTGCGCCGGATCTGTGAACCTGACCCAACCCAGATGACAGGTTTCCTTCATCTTGTCCGGTGACGGCCAGCGTGCGCGATAGCCACCGTGGCGACAGCACCGACACTGGCCCGAGACGAAGGAAACTGGTCACGGTTCTGGCGGGAGGCGACCCGCTGCACCGCGGCTCTGCAGTCGGCCGCGCCTAAGTGCTCTGATCTTCCGGGCGCCGCGATCACACTCCCCGCACGGATCTGAACCGCAGTCGCCGTCAACGCGGTTTCACCCGAGTTGGACCAAGAATGGTGCGCATTCCAGCCGGGGACGGTTGCGAGGAGCCGTTGGAGTCGTCAGGCAGCAGGTCATCGTGTGGTCGCCGGTGTTGATGGTGACTTGGCG
>JAAYVP010000106.1 GCA_012517115.1 Brooklawnia sp.
CGGGCTGGAGACGCAGGGCGTCAAAGTGGTCGGCGCAGTACCGTCTGGACTGCCGAGAGTGGTGGTACCCGACTTCATCGGCGTTGACTGGGCGAAACTGCTGCCAGCCGCCCTGGGTATCGCGGTCGTCAGCTTCAGCGATAACGCGCTGATTGGACGGGCATTCGCGGCCCGGCGTCGGGAACAGATCGACACCAACCAGGAACTGCTCGCCCTCGGCCTGTCCAACATCTCGGCAGGGCTGAGTCAAGGGTTCCCGGTCTCTTCCAGCGGATCGCGCACCGTGTTGGGTGACTCGATGGGCTCACGCACACAACTCCACTCACTGGTGGCGCTAGGCTGCCTGCTCACGACGATGCTCGTCTTGGGGCCGGTGCTCGCTGCTTTCCCGGACGCCGCGCTGGGCGGCGTGGTGGTCTACGCAGCGATCCGTATGGTGGACATTGCGGGATTCCGGCGGCTGGCACGTTTCCGACTGGCGGAGTTGGTGCTTGCACTGGCAACCATGATCGCCGTGGTCCTGTTCAACGTGCTCATCGGAATCGCTATCGCGCTGGGGCTGTCGCTGCTCGACCTGTTGCGGCGCATCGCCAACCCAGCGGCAGCTGTGCTCGGTTATGTGCCGGGGCTGGCCGGTATGCACGACATCACGGATTTCCAGCATGTGGAGCAGGTGCCTGGGCTGGTGGTCTTCCGTTATGACTCGCCGCTGTTCTTCGCCAACGCGGAGAACTTCCGGCGCCGCGCCTTGGCCGCCGTCGACGGGGCCCCGGGCGAGGTCCACTGGTTCCTGCTCAATGTCGAGGCCAACACTCAGTTGGACTTGACCGCCATAGATGCTCTTGAGGAGGTCCGCGATTCGTTGGCCGCACGCGGGGTCATCGTCGCTTTGGCGCGGGTCAAACAAGACACCCGCGCTGAACTGGAACGCGCCGAGTTCATCGAGCGCCTTCATGGCAGGGTCTATCCCACATTGCCCACCGCCGTTGGTGCCTACGTGGATTGGGTGCAGCAAACCACTGGCGAGTACCCGACGTGGGCAGCGGGCCTTCCGCTGCCCCGCAACAACAACTCCGGTTAGCCCATCGTGATACCTCACTGTCAAGTCCGCGTTTGGTTGCAGGCGGAATCTGAGTTGGTCGATCGTGGCGGCCGACATTGCCAACAACTCGGTATGCGCCTGGGGCGGTAGCGATCTTCGCCCGGCGTAGTGAGCCTTCGGCTTCCATCGCTTCGATCATGGCCGGTGATCTCGACCACCTAGTCCCGGATCTGCGACTCGCCCTTCTGCGTTGCCGTGGGGGCCGTTGGTTCGCGGGGACTTGTTGTGAGTGTCGTCACCCATAATCCGACCCTTCACCGAGTCGATAGGCTGCAAGCATGACATTGAACTGGCCAGCCGACCAGCCGACCCTAGATGGCTCGACGATTATCTTGCGACAGTGGCGTCCCGAGGACGCGCAGCAGGTCTTCGAGGCTTGCCAAGACGAGATGGTGCAGGCGTTCACCAGTGTGCCTTCGCCCTACCTGTTGAGTGACGCCGTCGCGTTCGTCGCGCTGGGTCCCCAGATCTGGGCGCAACGCGCCGCCGCTAACTTCGCAATCACCGACCCCGACGACGCGGTGATTGGTGCCATCTCGTTGATGAACATCGACGAGCAGGCTGGGCAGGGCGAGATCGGCTATTGGGTCGCCGATTGGGCGCGCGGAAACCGCGTTGCCCGCCGAGCAGTGGAACTGCTTGGCGACTGGGCGTTGAACACGCTCGGGCTGTGGCGCGTCGTGCTCAGAATCGAACGTGAGAATGTGGCCTCGATCGCGGC
>JAAYVP010000107.1 GCA_012517115.1 Brooklawnia sp.
CTGCGCCAGCGCGGCACGCCCTCGGTCACCGAAGCGGCCACCAATACCCTGGTTCGGCCGAACTCCACCAGCACCGATCCCTCGGCATGGTCGAGCCAGCCCCTGCTGAATGACACCGGCCGCAACTCGGCCGCCTTGCGCCCATCGATTCGATCGCTCACGTTCACCAAAGCTACCGTCTATGGAGGAGCGACACGAAGCTTCGGGTCGGCATCGCCATCGAGTGGACGAACACAGTCCGGCGGCGAAACACAGTGCGGCGGCGCCAGCCGGTCAGACCCGCTGGCGCCGCCGCACCGAATGTGTTCTTACTCCGGTATCACTCCGCGATGATCACGTACAGACTGCGTGGACCGTGCACGCCCTCGACACGGCTCAACTCGATGTCGCTGGTCGCGGAACCTCCGCTGATCCAGGTGAGCGGCTGCCCGGCCAGCACAGCGGGCTTCACCCGCTCCACCGCCTCGGGGACACCCGAGACGACCTGATCGGCCATCACTACGCAGATGTGCACGTCGGGCACCAGACTGAGTGCACGGCGTCCCTGATCGGCGCTGTGGTCGAGCACGATCGTGCCGGTCAGCGCAACCCCACAGGCAGCAGCGGTGACCACAGCGCCCGTGTCGTTGAGTTCACTGTGGCTCAACCGGTGACCCGGATTGTCCTCGACGACCTCGACGCCGGCAGCTGCCAGACCGTCTCGCCACGCCTGGGCGAGACCCGCTGGCACGACGGCCGAGGTCACACCCAGATCGCGGGCCGCTGTGGTCAGCGCCGCAGCGAGCTTCGCCTTCGGACTGCGAACCACCGCAGCCTTGTAATCGACGACCCGTTGCTCGAAGGTGTCGATGATGTTCCCGACCTCGACGCTGCGGTGATAAACCCACTCAACGGGCGAATCCGCGGGAGTCTCGTCCGCCGGGACGTCGCGCAGCGCGCTGCGCACCCGGCCCAGAATCTCTTCCTTGGCGCTGGTCACTGCTGATCCCCTCGATTCTTCTTCCACCACTGCCGGAAGCTCTGTTCCGGAAGCATCGGCACGTCACGGGCGCTCGTCCAACGGCTGAGTGGCCCAGGAATAGCGCCGAAGCCCTGCACGCCGAGCATCTTGCCGAGAACAGCCGAACCCAACGCGCTGCCGCGCCCGGCCAGTGCCAGATGCCGGTAGTCGTCCATCACCCAGGCAGCCACCCCGATCAACTGCGGCTCGAGTGTGTGCGGGATGTGCGGAGGATCGGCCTTCTTGGCCTCCACCACCTTGTGCCGCTCATGCACGAGCAGATCGGAGATCGGAATGCGTACCGGGCAGACCTCGTTGCAGGCCCCGCACAGGCTGGACGCATAGGGCAGCGAGCGGTCGATCACCGAATCGGTGCCGCGCAGCTGCGGGTTCAGGATCGCGCCGATCGGACCCGGGTAGACCGAGCCGTAGGCATGCCCACCGACACGTTCGTAGACCGGGCAGATGTTCAGGCAGGCCGAGCAGCGGATACAACGCAGTGCGGCTCGTCCGATCGGGTCCGACAGCACATTGGTACGGCCATTGTCGACCAGCACCACATGCACATTCTGCGGACCGTCGCCTTCGGGGCTGGGACCGGTCCAGACACTGGTGTACGGATTCATCCGCTCGCCGGTCGAGCTGCGTGGCAGCAGCTGCATGAAGACCTCGAAGTCGTCGAAGGTGGGCAGGATCTTCTCGATGCCCACCACCGAGATCAGGGTCTGCGGCAGCGTCAGGCACATCCGGCCGTTGCCCTCGGATTCCACGACGACCAGTGAGCCGGTCTCGGCAATCGCGAAGTTGGCTCCCGAGGTCGACACCTTTGCCCGCATGAACTTCTCGCGCAGGTGTGTGCGGGCGGCGCCGGCCAGGTTGACCGGCGCATCGTCCAGCCCCTCGGGTGCCGGGGTGCCGTAGAGTCCCATCTCCTCGAGGAAGATCTCGCGCACCTCGGCCCGGTTGCGGTGCAGCGCCGGAACCACGATGTGACTGGGCCGGTCATGGCCCAGCTGGACGATCAGCTCGGCCAGATCGGTCTCCCAGGCGGCGATGCCGGCCTCCTCCAGGGCCTCGTTCATGTCGATTTCCTGGGTGACCATCGACTTGACCTTGACGACCTCACTCTCGCCGGTCGCTGCGATGAGGCCGATGATGATCCGGTTGGCCTCGTCGGCGTCGCGGGCCCAGTGCACATGGCCGCCCGCCTTGGTGAAGTTCTCCTCGAACTGCACGAGGTACTCATCAAGATGGCGACCCACCCGGGTCTTGATCTGCTCACCGGCGGTGCGCAGTTCCTGCCAGTCGTCGAGTTCGGCAACCACCCTGGCCCGCTTGTTGCGGATCGTCGTGGTGGCGTGTCTCAGATTGGCGCGCTGCTGGGTGTTGGCCAGGCCCTTCTTCGCGCCGATCTGGAAACGCGGCGAATCGATGTACTCACCGGGTGGCGGGGCCGGAGTCAGACGATGCTGGGTTTCGGCGGTCATCACTCATCTCCCTCGGTATGCGCGAGAATCTCGGCAATGTGGATAGGTGTGATGCCGGCATTCGTCCGGTGCAACACACCACCGATGTTCAGCAGACACAGGTTGTCGCCCGCGACCAGGTACTCCGCCCCCGTGGACGCCACATTGCGCGCCTTGTC
>JAAYVP010000108.1 GCA_012517115.1 Brooklawnia sp.
CCGCAGTTTCCTCCTGGCACACGGCGATCCGGTGCGCCGGATCTGTGAACCTGATCCAACCCAGATGACCAGCTTCCTTCATCTTGTCCAGTGACGGCCAACGTGCGCGATAGCCACCGTGGCGACAGCACCGACACTGGCCCGAGACGAAGGAAACTGGTCACGGTCCTGGCGGGAGGCGACCCGCTACGCCGCAGCCCTGCAGTCGGCCTCGCGCCGAAGTGCTCTGATCTTCCGGGCGCCGCGAAAGCACTTCCCGCACGGATCTGGACCGCAGTCGCCGCCAACGCGGTTTCACCCGAGTTGGACCAAGAATGGTGCGCATTCCAGCCAGGGATGGTTGCGAGGAGCCGTTGGATGCAGCAGGTCATCGGCGGTCAACGTGTCGTCGCCGGTGTTGATGGTGACTTGGCGGTAACGGCGCAGATGATCCCCACGATCGCCAAGTGCTCGAACACCTTGACTCCACCGGCCCCCTGGTCAACGCCGAGGGCCTACTAGCCGGCATCGATGACATCCAGCAGCCGACTCATTCGCGACGACGTGATCTCCAGGGCGGTCACCTGCTGCTTGGCCGGCACCCCGAAAGCCTCAACCACCACCCGGCTAATGCGCAAACTCCCGAACCCAACATAGAGAAACCAGTAGTCAAACACGGATCCAAGGCAACAAGTCGCCAAATGTGGCCCAACTCGGGGATCCGGCTGAGTCAACTCCCCAGGAGCAACTTGCTCACGTCTCAATGAACGCGATCCTGCTGCCAACCTCCGGGACGCCAAACCGCGGCCCGGTCACCTTCACCGCGCCGGGCAGCAACTCCAGATCGGGCTGATCCACGTAGACCACGACGTGGCCGAGTTCGGCCAAGTTGTCGTACGTGCGTCCGCCCACCTCATCGATGACGTACGCCTGTCCTGCGAAGTCGAACTGATCACCTGTCCGCAATGGACGCGCCGGCGCAGCAGTCGAGTTGTGCGTCACGCTGACGTCGGCAAGGGCATCGGGGACCGGATCACTGAACAGGATCAAGATGCCGACCTCGAGCATCTCGCCGGCCTCACGGCCGACGCTGGTGACCTCGGCCTTCCACAGGACATCGGACATGGTGGCTCCTCCTTGAGTGGCAACGGTTCGGGCGCTCGGAATCGGGTCAGCCGCCCTCATCGGGCGTGGTGTGCTGCTTAATGGCGGTGAGCATCTCGGTCAGGATGCCACGCCAGTCTGGATGGCGGACGATACCGCTGGTGCCGCCCGAACCGTCGGCGCCCAGCCGCAGGGCACGCGCGACATCCGCGCCGGTGGTCACCCCGGCGCCTTGGATGACCAAAATGCCAGGGTCGACCTGCTTGACGATCCGGGTGGTGCGTTCCACGTAGTCGCCGGCGGCCATCTGGTCGGTCGCGATGTTGTTGGCCGGCTCACAGATCATGATGTCGGGCGCCATGGTGGCGATCGCACGGCATTCAGCGTCCGAGTCGGCGCAGACGATGGTCAGCAGGCCGACCTCACGGGCCCGCTGCATGGTCTCGGCTAGGACGGCGAGGCTGAGTTGGTGTTCCGCG
>JAAYVP010000109.1 GCA_012517115.1 Brooklawnia sp.
AAGTTGTCGAGCGTGATGGTCGTGGTGGCCATTTGACTGGGCTCCTCAGCGTCCGAACAGGCTTGAGAAGAAGCCCCCACGGTTCGCCTTGGCTGCGTCGATCTCAGCCTGGGAGTGCTTTCCATCGCACCATTTGGACGCGGGCACGGTCCGCTTCACCGCGCTGATGTGTTGCCCGCACCCAGACCAAGTGGTCTTACCGCAAACCCTTCACGTAACCGCTGAGCACATTCTGAAATCTCCTGTCGTTTGGATACCCCATGGGGTATACAAGAACCGTACACCAACCACTGCTAGCCAACCAAACGCGCAGGTCAGAGTGCTTCTACGGGCAGTCTGCCGCCCGGGCACAAAGAAGTGTCCTGCCTGCCGAGTACCGGTGGTGACTCGTCGGCGTCGACACGCGGCAACGGACGACACCGCCGCGAGGGACAACTGGTAGCACCGCGAAGCTCGTCGTCACGGCGACTGGTGGTGCGGCGTGACTTCAGAGCCGGCGGGCCGACGCCTCGTCGGTTCCCTCGTCCTTGCCGCGCGTCACGATGACCGGGCAGTACGCCTCACGAAGGACGTGCTTGCTCGTAGACCCCAGCAAGAGGCCAGCGAAGCCACCACGGCCACGCGAGCCGACGACGACCAAGCCGGCCTGTTTCGAGGCCTCGACCAACGCTTCCTGAGGACGTGACCCAACGATCTGAATATCGATCGGCACGTGGGGATGCGCCTCCTTCACCTCCGCCAAGACCTCTGCTACTTTGCTAGCCAGTTGCTCCTTGAGCTTGCTCGCGACTGCCGAAAACGGGTCGGAAACCCACGGTGCTTCACGTGGGCCATAGTCGTAGGAGTGGATGGCTACCACAGGCACCCCCCGCACCTCGGCGGCCTCGAAAGCCAGCCACAAAGCTGCCCTGGCTTCGGGCGAGTCATCGACCCCGACCACCACCGGGCCGCCAGGATGGTCGACAGCATCATCGCTGATCACCGCGATCGGACCGTGACCATGCGCAGCAACCGCGTCCGAGACGCCACCCAGAAGACGCACGGACATCGGCGCGCCGCCCTGCCCTCGGGCCCCGACGACCACCAACTCGGCGTCCCTGGACCATTCAGAAAGCACGAAGGCGGGGTTGCCCTCCACAGAGACCCCGGTGACGTTCAACTCCGGGTGTTTCGACTTCACCGAGTCGACGACGGCTTTTACCTTCTGTTTTGCCAGGTCACGTTGCTCGCGCTCAAGCTGCGCAGCTTGCGGAATCATGGTCAGGGCGACAGTGGGCTGTTCGGGGATGACGTGGATTACTAGCAGCGGCAGCTTGCGCGCGACAGCGCGGTCGGCCGCCCACTCCACCGCCTTGTTGGCTCGCTGCGACCCGTCGGTCCCCACGACGATCCGGCCGATGGCTTCAGTTTGGACGATCATTGTCCCTCTACCCCCTGGTCACGATCACTGGACTGAGCGACTCTCGCAGCACATGCTTGCTCGTCGAGCCCAACAGTAGTCCCCGGAACCCGCCCCGTCCGCGAGAACCCACCACCACGAGCCCGGCTCCGTCCGAAGCGTCCACCAGCACATCCTGCGGCCTGCCACGCAGTACCCAAACCTGATAAGCCACGTTCGGGTACTCCTTCGCGGCATCGGCCAGCACACCCTCGACCATTTGAGCGATGACCGATTGGTCGGGTTCGGGCATTCTTGGGGCCCGCGCCTCTGCGACCACCAAATCCCCGACTGTGCCCAAGATGTATGCGTGTATGGCGATCAGCGGTACCCCGCGCGCGTCGGCGTCCTGGAACGCGAGTCTGGCCGCTACCCGGGATTGCTGCGAGTCGTCCACACCGACCACCACTGGCCCCTGAGGGTTCTCTTGAGCCTCATCACTGATCACCGCGATGGGACCATGGGCATGGTTCGCGACATCGTCCGAGACCCCACCAAGCCATTTGACGTTCCTTGGAGCCGTCTGCCCACGCGCGCCCACCACGACCAGTGCGGCGTCCTTGGAGGCCTCCGCTAGAACATAGCCAGGTTGGCCCTCTACGACTGCAGACTCCACGTAAAGGCCGGGGTTGGCGTCACGCACACGCTGGGCGATTTCTGCCAGCCGCGTCCGGGCTCTGTCGAGGAAATCCAACTGGTATTCGGCGATGATGGCGTTCGCCAACTCGCCATACGCCGCAGCCGGCAGCGTCCCGACCGCCCGATGCTCGGGCACGATGTACAAGATCAGCAGCGGCAGCGCGCGCTCGCCTGCCCGGTCGGCAGCCCAACGGACGGCCTTGTCGGCGCGTTCGGAACCGTCGGTTCCAACCACGATTCGGCCACCGGTTTCAAGTTCGGAATCCATCGCGCACCTCCTGGTCGCAGCGATTGTCAGGACGCTTTGTCCGGTTTCTACAATTCTAGGCAGCGATACTTGATCTTGATCGGGATGGCAACAAGCACGACCCCGTCGAATCGCGTTCCGACCCGCAAAAACCTATACTCCGGGCTGTGAAGCAGAAGAAGCTGGGACGGATCAGCCCGGTCCTTTGGGTCCTGATGGGGGTCGTCATCATCCTAGGTAGCGCCACGGCTGCCTACGCCGCGCATTTCAGCAGCCATGCGCTTCCTGGTGTGACCATCCTTGGCGAGTCCGTAACCGGCCAATCACGCGATGCCGTGGTGAAATCGATCTCCGACCGTGCCGCCGAGGTCACCGTCGACGTGAAGTTGGACGGCAAGTCCGCCAAGTACACCCTCGAAGAATTGGGCATCGAGGTGGACGCTGAGGCGACCGCCGATGCCGCCTTCACCGACAACGCCCACTTCGGATCGCGGTTGCAGGCGTTGCTAAATGAGCGCGACGTTGCGATCGTGATAGTGGCCGACGATTCGAAGGCCAACGCCGTCGTCGACCAGTTGATCGCCGAGACTGGCGTCCCCGCCCACGACGCCGCAGTCACGGTCTCCGACGACGGTCAGTTCACAGTCACGCCCTCGCAAGCTGGACGCAGCGTGGACGCGTCCTCGGTCGTGAAGGCTGCCACCGTTGCCGCGGAAACTCTCACTCCGGCCACCGTCGAACTCGTGACCGAAGAGGTGCAGCCCCTGATCAGCACCGAGCAGGCCCAGTCGGTCGCCGATGCCGCCAACGCCTTGGTGGCGCTCGACATCAATATCAGCGGACGCGTAGACGCGCACGCTCCTTCAGCCGCGCTGAAGGCGAGTTGGGTGTCAATACCGGCTTCGGAGACCGGCCTTGCTCAGCCGGTCCTGGATGATGCCGCGGTCGCCGAGTGGGTCAATTCTACTGGCCTGGCCACCGAGCTAACTGCCATCAACGGCGTCCGCAACGTCAACTCTGACGGCATCGTGGTGTCGACCGCCAAGGAAGGCGTCAGAGGCTACAAGGTCAACAATGCCGCGGTGATTGCGGAGGCCGTGATCGCCGCACTGCATGCCGGCCAGCCCTACGCTGGCAGTTTCACCTATGACACCGTCGAACCGACCTATGAGACCCGCGTGATCGCGGTCGGTGCCGAGAACCTCGTCTATCAGGCCGCGCCAGGCGAGAAGTGGATCGACCTGAACCTGGGCAACAACACCGTCACCGCCTATCAAGGGGCGACAGTGGCGATGGGGCCGACCTACATCGTGCCCGGCATGCCGGGTATGGAAACCCCGACCGGCAGATTCAACGTCTATCTGAAGTACGCATCGCAGACCATGCGGGGCACGAATCTGGATGGGTCGAGCTATGTCGCACCCGACGTCCCCTGGGTCACCTATTTCACCGGATCGATCGCCTTCCACGGGGCCCCGTGGCGTGACTCGTTTGGTTGGAGCGGCCCGGGTGGTTCACACGGCTGCGTGAACATGACCCTGGACGCGTCCAAGTTCATCTACGACTGGGCGCCGATGGGCACGGTGGTGGTCAGCCACTACTGATCGGGCCCAACCGCAGTCAATCGCGGGTGACGACCACCGGGCAGTGAGCGTCCCGCAGCACTCGCTTGCTGGTGGAACCGAGCAGCAGCCCGGTGAAACCGCCGATGCCACGCGAACCGACCACGACCAGCCCAGCTTCTTTGGACGCATGAACTAGTTCGTGGTGCGGTTTGCCGTGGATGACCCGCACCTCGACCGGCACGTCAGGGTACTCGGCGCGTGCCTCGGCGAGCATGCCTTCGACGATGTCGGTGACGCGAGCAATGATCTCTCGGCTGTCGCGATCCTGCCAGGCGTGGATCGCCACTACCGGCACACCCCTCGCGGCAGCGGTTCGGAATGCGAACCACATCGCAGCGCGGGCCTCTGGGGACTCGTCGACACCGAGCACCACAGGGCCGTCGGGGAAAGCGTGCTCCTCGTCGGGAATGATGGCGATCGGGCCGCGGGCGTAGGCCGCCACCTGGTCGGAAACCCCGCCGAGCAGGCGCACGGTTAGCGGAGCGGATTCGCCACGCGCGCCGACCACCACCAGAGCAGCTTCCTTCGAGGATTGGGCCAGCACGTAGGCAGCATTGCCCTCCACGACTTCGCCGGTAACCTCCAGGTCGCCGTATAACTCGTGAGCCCGGCGCACCACGCGCTCCAGGCGTTGGAGTGCCTCCTCTCGGAAACCTTCCGCAAAGCTGGCCGTTACCGCCGTCAGTGGGGTGCTCGGCGTCGGCCTGCCGGGCACCACGTGGAGGATGCTCAGCGGCAGTCCCAGGACTGCGGCTTGAGCCGCTGCCCAGTCCACCGCCCGATCAGCGCGGCGTGAGCCATCGGTACCGACCACGATGCGGTCCTTGGCCTCGAAATCGACGTTCATGCCTGACCTCCTCGATCTCGGCTGTGGCCACCTCGTCGTGGCCTGCGCTTCTGGTCAGTCTAGACTCGCGGGGGAGGAGGCCGAGACGATGCCGAAGCAACCGCGTTCTGCGGATCACGCCAGCGCT
>JAAYVP010000110.1 GCA_012517115.1 Brooklawnia sp.
CGGCATTGCGTCGATCAGGTTGATCGAGATGATCTTGTCGGGCCGAATGCCGTCGGGTAGCGCTTGCAGGTTGTGGGCGGCGGCGTCCCAGACGATGGCGACTTTGGCTTGGTGATCGCCGAACAGTGGGGTCAGTTCGCGCACTGTGTACAGCGGGTTGTGTTCGACCACGGTCGCTCCGCAGGTGAGCACGGCGTAGAAGGCGACCACATGCTGTGGGCAGGTTGGCATCAGCAGTGCCACGTGGTCGCCGGGCTCTACGCCCATCCGGCGCAGGTTGCCCGCAACCGTCGACACCAGTCGTCTGAGTTCGTCGAATGATGTGCGGGCGCCGAAGAAGTCGAGCGCCGGCCGGGCGTGGAACTGCCCCGTGAAGCGGTCGAAGCCATCCACCAGCGTGCCGCCGGGGTATGTGAGCTGTCGGGTCACGCCCGGGTCGTAGGCGGCGATCCAGAGGTCATCAAGTTGTTGCATGTCAGCCCCTGTCGGTGATCGTCGACTGCGCGGGTGTGGATTCGTCCCAAGGTTACGGCAACGTAACCAAGAAGGGTAGGTGAATCCGCGTCTCGGCGGGCATGATGACCCCATGGCGCTCGCCCTATGCCTGCTTTTTGACACCGAAGGGGATCGTACGATCCGCCGGCTGTGGCAGAACCTGGCGGCCCACGGCGTCACGACTCCGCTCACCCACACGCATGGTCGGCATCGTCCGCACCTTTCGATCGCCGTGCTGCGCAACTGGGACCTGGACGCGGTGCGTGACGCGCTGGTCCGGCTGCCCGCGGGCGAGCCGGTGCCGCTGCACTTTCAGGGGGTCCTGGCCTTCCCGAGAGGACGCATCTCGCTGGCCACCGCGGTGGGGGCCGACGTGGCCCGGCGCCAGGAGGCGGCCGCCCAGGCGCTGTTGGCAACCGGAGCTGAGCTGCACAAGTACTATCTACCGGGACACTGGATCCCGCACGTCTCGGTGGTCACCCGCGGCAACGCACAGCTACTGCCCGAGATCGCGGTCATGTTGATGGACGTGCTACCGATCGCGTTGGACGCGAGCGCGGCCGCGCTCATCGACAGCAGCACCGGACAGGCGTGGCCGTTGCCGACGCTGCCCTGAACGCCCAGCCCACGGTCGCAAGCCCGTGCACCTTCACCCAGGCGTCGGCCCGGGACCTTGGCCGAGCGCGACGATCCGGTCTAGTTCAGCCTCCAGAGCTCGCTCGAAGAGATCTTGGTCGAGTGCGGCGGCGTCCAGATGCGCGGTGCAAGCCAGGCGTCCGGCGTAGGAGAACGCCGAAACGCCCAGCCGCACGTTGCCCTGGATCGGGGTGAGGGGCCACGCCGCTTCAAGCGGAGCCCCGGCCAAGCTGAGCGGATCGGCGGGGCCACGCACATTGGTGACGAAGAACGCGACTAGGCGCTGGTGGCGGGCGAGTGCGCCGAACAGCCGCGTCGCCCAACGGCTGCGGGTCATCTCGAAGGTGCCGCGGCTGCGAGCATCCGGCTTGGCGACCTTGGTGACTGCCGAGATCTGCGAGATCCGGGCTGCTGGGTCGTCGATGCCGGTAGGCAGCGGCACGATCATGACCCCTACCGCGTTGCCCGACCCGTCTCGATCGGGCAGCGCAACCGGGACGGTTGCGGGTAGCACCTCCGGCACCGGTTCCCCCATCGCCCGCAGGGTGGCGTCCACAGCCTCGACTGCTGCGGCCAGCAGTGCGTCATTCAGTGTGCCACTACCCGCTCTGGCGCCGCAACGCAGTTCATCCAGCCCGACCTCGGCAAGAACCACGCCGTGCCGCTGGCTGATTGGTCCCAGCAGAATGGTTGGCGCTACGTTGCGCCGGAAGATCCCAATGATCCGCGAGATGCCACGGATCCGGGCCCGGATTGATCCACGCCTTGGCTCGGCGCGTCGGGTCGGGGCGGGTGGCTCCGGCTGGTCTGCCGGGGCTTCGGCCCGCTCAGCCCCAGCCGGTGGCGGGTTGTCGAAGAGTCGCTGCACAAGGTGGACGCCGGCGACTCCGTCCGCCACCGCATGGTGGACGCGCAGCACGATTCCGGGTGCGGTGCTCGGCGGAGCGCCTGCCCCTGGCACGATCAGTAGCTCCCACAGCGGCCGATCATGGGGCAACGGCGACGTCACGAGCCGGGCACAGACCGCGGCGAGGCCGGGGCGTCCGGCCACCGGCTCGGTCTGCCGAACGTGCCACCCCATGTCCGGCTCGCAAGCCCGCCAGACCAGGTGTCGACGTTCTTCGGCAACCCGCTGGGAGAACCGGCGCAACCCTGGATCGGCGCGGAAACGCTCGGCGAGCACCGCCCGCAACCGGTCGAGGTCGGCCGCCCCGTCCACGCTGACGAATCCGGCACACCCGAGCAAGCCGACCAGCATGATCGAGTTCACCTGGTCGGGTGCATCGATCTCAACGTTGGACGCATCGGCCGGCGACAGCTGCTCGTCCTGGGGCGGATAGCGCATGGACACTCCCGATCCGGGGCGGCGTCAGTCTTTGTCGTGCCCCTTGATCACCATCATCATGATGTTCGCGCACATCAGCACGAACTTCGGAATCTGGATCAGCAGGTTGTGTCGGTTGAACCGGGTGAGCCGTGTGGGTGTCGGCGCGTCCGGGTATCTGGTGATCACCGGTGCGGATTCAGTGGTCTGCGACATGTCGATCACTCCGGGATGAACTGCCAGCCGGGCAGGGCCTTGGCTTTGTAGATGAACAGGTAGTGCAGCATCAGCTTCACCCAGTGGCCGTACAGGCCGATGTCACCGCGGGTGCCGTTGAAGTTGCGGCCGTGGGAGTCGGGATACTTCTGGTAGTTCGGCACCACCGGGAACATCGTCATCGCGGCTGCTGAACCCTTCAACATGCCGGTGCCAGACGACGCCACGCACGCTGCGCCAATCCGGGCCATGGACGCCTCGTGCGCCGGTGCGTCCGGACCGTGCTTGATTCGGTCGGCGATCGTTTGGGCGACGCTCTTGCCCATCATTCCCGAGGGCATGCCGGTGCGTGGCGGAGCAGGGGCGATCATCGTCCCGTTAGGTGTCTTGCGTGGCCGCGAGATCTGGTGTGGTGGTGCGAAAGCGATGCCAGCGGCGAAGATCCGCGGGAATCCCGGCACCTCGTAGGTCTTCGGCCAGTCCGCGGCGACCCACTGCTCGTAGGGTTTCGCAGTGTAGTCGGCGTCCACTTTCATGAACCCGGACGGCGCGAACAACTGGTCGGTGATCTCGCTGCCGTCGCGGTCGAAGGCCTTGAGCCCGGCTCCGCCGAACGGCGGCAGCAGCATGGCGAAGTCGAAATGCTGCGTCCAGGTCTTGCCGTCGAGGGTTTCGTAATGGATCGTGTCGGGCTCGATCTTCGAAACGTGCGCGCCCAGGATGGAGTGCACGCCGCGCTCGTTGAACAACGACTCGGTCCACATTCGGGACGACTGTTCGAAACCCTTCTGCTTGAACGCCATGCCGTCGACGCCGAAGTCGCCGAGCTGAGCCTCATTGGTGAGGTAGATCAGCTGTGCCTTGTCGCGGACGCCAGCCTGCCGCAACTGGTGCTCGACGTTGAAGGTGTATTCGAACGCGGCACCCTCGCAAGTGCAGGTGCCATGCCCGGTGCCGACGACCAAGATCTGGCGTTGCCCAGACTTCAGCTTGGCGATGGTGGCGTCGAGTTGCTTGGACGCCTCCACCGCGTGATCGGCTGTGCAGACCGAGACGGTATGGCCGCCGTGCGGGCCGAGCCCCTCGGTGGCCTCAAACCTCAGCTTGGGGCCGGTCGCGTTGATGAGGAAGTCGTAGCGGAGCCGCCGCTCCTGCCCCTCACGGCCTGCCTCGGTGGAGACGACGTCGACGCTGCCGACCGGATCGTCCTTGGTGCCGTTCGGGTGGATCGCCACCGCTCTGGCTTGCACAAAATCGATCTTCTGCTTGGCGTAGATGGGGGCCAGCGGGAAGATGACCTGCTCCTTGGTCATCTCGCCGACGCCCACCCAGATGTTGGACGGGATCCAGTTCCAGTGTGAGTTGGGGGAGACCACGGTCACCTTATGCCGCGTCCCCAGCAGTCTGCGCAGGTGTAGCGCTGCGGTGTGCCCCGCAACCCCTGCCCCCAGGACGACCACGCGTACCATCTTGATTCCTTTCATCGAACTCCGCGGCCTTGCGGATCGCGCATGGAACCAGTGCGATGCCCTCCACGCTAGCCCTCTTGCGGCCGCTTGGCAGGAGGAACGACAAGCGGGTTCTGGTGCCTTAGACCTCGCGCCAGCAGGCTGGTTGGTTGGACTAGATGCGAAGAATCCGGGCAGCACGGGAACAATGACGCGAGTCAGATTGCTGAGTCTCTGGGTGAGATTGCCCTGCCAACCGCGAGGAGCATTGATGCGGACATTCCACCAGATCCTGTTGAACACCATGTTGGCCAATATCACGACCAGCATGGTCTGGTTCGGGCTCGTCTTCTGGGCATATCTAGAGACCCGATCGGTGTTCGTCACGTCGGTGCTTGGTGGGGCATACATGTTGCTGATCGCCGCGATGAGCGTCCCGTTTGGCACGCTGATCGACCGCGTCCGCAAGAAGACTGCGATGGTAGTTGCGACGGCAGCTACCGCGGGAGCGTTTGCGATTGCCGCCGTGATGTTCTTGGTGATCCCGGTAGACGTGCTGCTTGATCCGGGTGGGCTGTGGTTCTGGGCGTTCGTGCTGGTGCTGTTGGTCGGCACAGTGGTGGAGTCGATCCGTTCGTTGGCCTTGGCGACGTGTGTGACGATGCTGGTGCCTTCGCCTGATCGGGCGAAGGCCAACGGTTTGGTCGGCATGGTGCAGGGCGCTGCGTTCGCATTCAACTCGGTTGTCGCCGGGTTAGCTATCGGGTATCTCGGGATGGGCTGGCTGCTGGTCTGCGGCGTGGCGCTGATCGGGGTGAGCTGGGTGCATCTGCTGACGATCCGCCTGGCCGAGCCGGAGGTGGTGCACGCGGAGGGTGTGCCAGCGAAGGTCGATTTCGTCGCAGCCTTCCGGATGGCACAGGGTGTGCCCGGATTGCTGGCGTTGATCTTCTTCTCCACCTTCAACAACCTGCTGGGCGGGGTCTTTGCGGGCCTGCTCGACCCTTATGGCCTCGAGTTGGTTTCGGTGCAGGCATGGGGGCTGCTGTATGCGGTGGTGACCACCGGCTACATCATCGGCGGCGCGGTGATCGCGCGTACCGGCCTGGGCAGTAATCCGGTTCGCACCCTGCTGCTGGCAAATGTCGTGATGTGGACGATCGCCGGCGTCTTCACCATTCGCGAGTCGATCGTGCTGCTGAGCGCGGGGATGTTCCTCTACATGGGCCTGATCACGTTCGCGGAGGCGTCCGAACAAACGGTGCTGCAGAAGGTGGTTCCATTCCCGCAGCAGGGGCGGGTCTTCGGGTTCGCGATGGCACTGGAGTTGGGCGCGGCGCCGTTCAGCACCTTCCTGATCGGCCCGATCGCCGAGTTCTGGCTGATTCCATACATGGAAACCGACGCTGGACGTGCCACCTTCGGTTGGCTGCTCGGTGAGGGGGACGCGCGCGGCATCGCGCTGGTCTTCCTGATCGCCAGCGTAGTCGGTTTGGCAATCACTGTGCTCGCGCTGCTGTCCCGGCCGTATCGGACGCTCTCGGCCAGCTACCGGGACGCGACGGTCAACGAAACACTGATCTAGCGCCACTAGTCCGCACCCGCGGGACTGATGGCGTGGCCGGTGAGTGGGCCACAACGGCCGCGACGTCAGCGAACCGATTCGTCGCCAGATAACGTCACCGCGCTCACCTGCCCGTCCACGATCGAGGTGGGCTGTCCGGATCCCACTCTGGATCGTGCCTCGCCGTCAGTAGACCGCGAGGAACGAGTTGACGATCGGTTCGAGCACCCAGTCGTCACCCTCGGCCAGTTGGATCTGCACCCAGATCAGGTGACTGCCATCCTTCGCCAGTGCAGCGATGATGAAGTACTCGGTCTTCAGACCCCCGCAGGCCGACCAGTACTCGAAGCTTCCCTCATAGACCGAGTCACTGAACGGTTGCCGCGTTCCGTTCTGCGTGCATCCGCTGGCGGGGACCGCGGCCAGCAGGTCGAGCAGGCTGTCGGGGGTGTAGTCACCCAGAGCATCAACCGAGGCCGACACGATCACCCCTGACACTGCCCAGCCGTCTCCGAACGCACTCAGGTCGGTGCTTGCTCGAACATCGTTGACCTGGTTGCCGAGGTCGTCGGTGAAGCTGGTGCCGTCGATTGACGTCCAGGTGGCTGGTACCTGCACCGTCACGACTCCCGCGTCGTCCTTGATGACGACGAGTTCGGTCTGCGGTGCGGACGGCTCGCTGCTTGGCGCCGTCGGCGCGGAGTCGGTCGTGAGCGTGCGTCCGTTGAACTGTCCCTCGTAGGTCGACCCGTTCGACGGCCGGTACACGTTGACCGAGAGAGTCGCGTCGGTGCCATGCGTTCGCAGGATCGAGCAGTAATCGGCGAGCGTACCGTCGGTGGCGAGGGTGACGCCCTCCATCCGAGTGATGATGTCACCCGGCTCCAGTCCGGCTTTGTCGGCTGTTGACCCCGACTCAACACCGCGGACGAAGATGCCCGATCCGGTTGTGTTCGCGAAGGCGGTGGCGTTGATGCCAAGGCTCAGGACGTCGGTGCCAGCGGCGAGGTCATCGAAGACCGCACGCACCTCGTCCCGGTGGATTGCGAGGTTTAGGTCGTTGATGTCGTCGCCGGCGTAGTTCACCCCGACTACCTGGCCGTTGGCTGCCACCAACGGCCCGCCGGAGTTGCCGCCGCGGATGCGGGCGTCGTGCTCAATGGCATGGTTCACCGACGCCCATTGGGTGTCGGTTGCGGTGTCGGCCTTGGAGACGATGCCTTTGGTAATTGCGAACTCGCGGTCGCCAACGTTCGGGTACCCCAGCGCCCAGACTTCGAGAGCGGCTTTGATGTCGCCCGAGTACCAGTCGAAGTACGGGAAGTCCTTGCCGTCGAGTTTGATCACGGCAAGGTCGAGACACTCGGAGGTGCCGAGGATGCGAGCGTCGTAGTTCTTGCCCCCGACACTGGCTTTGAGGGTTGCCGCGCCGACGACGACGTGGTTGTTGGTCACCACCAGCCCGTCGGAGTCGACGACCAGGCCGGTGCCCCACCAGCCGCCCTCCATAGCGCCCTCAACGGGATCGACCAAGGAGCCGAGGGCCTGGATCTTTAC
>JAAYVP010000111.1 GCA_012517115.1 Brooklawnia sp.
GGACGCTGGCCCCGATAGCCGGGGTGGTCTTCGTTCTGCTTTTCGCGTTGCCGGGGGAGACACCGATGCGGGTCGGCCGTTCCGTGGCTTTCCTGTCTGGCGCGGCATTCTCGGGGGCCATCGGCTACCTCGGAATGTGGCTGGCCGTCCGGGCCAACGTCCGGGTGGCTGCTGCGTCCCGCACTCCGCGAGGCAAGAGCGAGGGCGCCCGGATTGCCTTCCGGACCGGCGGCGTGGTCGGCATGTGCGTGGTCGGCTTGGGTTTGCTCGGTGTTTGCCTGGCGTTGTTGATCTTCCAGGCTGACGCTCCAGGAGTCTTGGAGGGTTTCGGTTTCGGGGCCGCTTTGTTGGCCATGTTCATGCGGGTCGGGGGCGGCATCTTCACCAAGGCCGCCGACGTCGGCGCCGACCTGGTCGGCAAAGTCGAGGTCGGTATCCCGGAGGACGATCCCCGCAACGCTGCGACCATCGCCGACAACGTCGGCGACAACGTGGGCGACTGCGCCGGCATGGCCGCCGACTTATTCGAGTCCTACGCGGTGACGCTGGTGGCCTCCCTGATCCTGGGCAAGACGGCCCTTGGTGAACAGGGCATGGTCTTCCCGATCATCATCTCCGCCGTCGGCGTCTTTGTCGGCTTGATCGGCGTCGCGGTGACCAGGGTGCGCGACGACGAGTCCGGCTTGCACGGCATCAACCGGGGTTTCTACATCGCGGCCGCCTGTGGCGTCTTATTGTCGATGGTCGCCGCGTTCGGCTACCTACCGTCCAGCTTCGCCGACATCAACGGTGTGGGCGCCGACACACTCGAACACCCGGGCGACCCGCGATTCGTCCTCATCGGGGCTGTTACCGTAGGGGTCGCGCTGGGGGCGGTGATTCTTTGGCTGACCGGCCACTACACCGGCACCGAGAGTGGCCCGACCAGACGGGTGGCCGCAGCCACCCGCACCGGAGCCGCCACGGTGATCTTGTCCGGCTTCGGATTGGGCCTCGAGTCGGCGGCCCTGACCGCAGGCATCATCGGCGTCGGCATCGTGGCCTGCTTCCTGCTGGCCGGTGGCGCAACCTGGCTGGCACTGTTCCTGATCGCTCTCGCCGGCTGCGGTCTGCTGACCACAGTCGGTGTCATCGTGGCCATGGACACCTTCGGTCCCGTCTCCGACAACGCCCAGGGCATCGCCGAGATGTCAGGTGAAGTGGGCCACGAGGCGGCACAGGTGTTGACCGAACTCGATGCGGTCGGCAACACCACCAAGGCCATCACCAAGGGAATCGCCATCGCCACCGCAGTGCTGGCGGCGACAGCCCTGTTCGGGGCCTACAATGACGCGGTCGCACAAGGCCGTTCGGGCATGAACAACGGCGTCATCTCCGATGCCGTCGTGCGGGCGATGGCCGACTATTCAGTTGTCTCGCCGCTGACCTTGATCGGAATGATCCTCGGTGCCGCCACGGTCTTCCTGTTCGCCTACTTCTGCATCGACTCGGTCACCCGCACGGCCGGCACGATCGTGTTCGAGGTACGTCGCCAGTTCCGCGAGGCCCCGGGGATCATGGACGGCACCGCACGTCCCGATTACGGTCGGGTGGTCGACATCTGCACCGCCGCGTCGTTGAAGGAGTTGTCGACTCCAGGGCTGTTGGCGGTTTTCGCGCCGCTGGCGGTCGGATTCGGTCTGGGGGTCGGCCCGCTGGCGGGCTTCCTAGCTGGGACGATCGCGGCTGGCGTCCTGATGGCGGTGCTACTAGCCAACTCGGGTGGCGCTTGGGACAACGCGAAGAAGATCGTCGAGGACGGTCAATACGGTGGCAAGGGCTCGCGTGCACACGAGGCGGCGGTGACCGGTGACACGGTGGGTGACCCGTTCAAGGACACCGCCGGGCCAGCCATCAATCCACTGATCAAGGTGACGAACCTGGTTTCGTTGTTGATCGCACCGGTCGTGATCGTGACATCTGAAGGCCCGAGCGCGTCCTTCCCGCTACGCGCCGCCATCGCCGGAGTGGCCGCGCTGCTGGCGTTCGGTGTGATCGTCCTCGCCAAGCGGCGCTCCCGAGTGGTGCAGGACGCTGACCTAGCTGCCATCTGAAGCCGGCCCGGGGCCGCCCGGCGTCGCCCGGCCAGTTCACCGAAGCCGGCCCGGGGCCGCCCGGCGTCGCCCGGCCAGTTCACCGAAGCCGGCCCGGGGCTGCCCGGCGTTGCCCAGCCAGTGCAGCGTCGGCGTCTTGGCAACGATGACTTTGTGCAGCCCAAGAAAAAAGGGGGGTGCCGCCCGTGGCTCGAAGCCTGGGCGGCACCCCCAAGGGTTCAATTCAGACGCGGGTCGGCCTGTTTGACCGCAGCCACCTCGTCGGGGCCTGGCGCGTACGCGCCGTGCTTGCTGACTGTGATGCCCGAAGTCACCACGGCATTGTGCAGCGCCGACTGGACGCGCGACCAACCGGCCTCCCACAACCGCTGCCGTGCATCGGGCGAGCCGAGCAGCCCGGCGTCCAGCAGCCCAGCGATCAGACCGGCCATGAATGAGTCGCCGGCCCCGACCGTGTCGGCGAGGGTGACAGTCATCTGGTCGATGTGCAGCATGTCACGGTTGTTCGCCAGTGACGCGTAAGCACCCCACGGGCCGCGCGTGACGACCACCATCGCCGGACCGGACTCGATCCAGCGTCGCATGATCTGCTCGACCGGCTCCTCGGGATACAGCCAGGCCAGATCTTCGTCACTGACCTTGACCAGATCGGACAGTCCGACGAGTTCCTCGACTCGACCACGGACGTGCTCGGGTGTGCCCATCAACGCCGGCCGGATGTTCGGGTCGTAGGAGACCGTGGCATTCGGCTTGATTCGGCGTACGGCGTCCAGCACCGCCGAACCTCCCGGCTCGAGTGTCGCCGCAATGCTGCCGGTGTGCAGATGCCCGTACGGGTCGAGGTCGACCAGCGGTGGCACGTCCCACTCTAGGTCGAACTCGTAGCTGGCCCGACCCTCGGCGTCCAGTTGTGCGATCGCCACAGCGGTCCTGGTCGCCGAATCCGTACCTGGCACGATCGTCACCCCAGATGACGTGGCCCACTGAGCTAGTCGCTTTCCGCGCTCGTCACGGCCCCACCACGCGCAGATGCTTGTTGGGTGCCCCAGTGACGCGATGCCGGCCGCAACGTTCAGCAGGCTGCCGCCAACGTGTTCTTCGCGGCTGTTGCCTCGGACCACGACATCGATCAGCGCTTCGCCCAGGCAAAGTACCGGCTTGTGTGCATTCATTGCAGTTCCCATCCGTTCCGTCAACGATCGGGCTCGGCCCAGATCGTGCCCAACTGGTGCACAACGAGCGAGTTCACCGCGATGGTGCCCGACTCGGAGGTGAGTTCGATCGCGCGGGGCCCCTCACCGGGGAAGCTGTAGGAGGTGAGCGTCTCCAGCCCGTCGTTGACGAAGACCTCGACCGAGCCACGGTCTACCAGGACGCGCAGCTTGAGGATATCGCCGCCCGGGTAGGGTGCGCTGCGGTAGCCACGGTCGCCGTTGCCGGTGGTACGTCGATCGAGGGTGACCCGCCCGGCGAGGTCGTCGTAGCAGACGAAGGTCGAACAGCCCTCCGCGGTCTTGTGGATGTTCAGGCCCACCCGTTCCGATGTGGTGGCGGAGAGGTCGACCTCCAGTTCGATCTCGACTGCCTCACCGTCGGCGATCAGAACCTTGTCGGCGTTGAGGCCCAACTCGAAAGCGCCGAAGTCGGTGGTCGCGGTGCGCAGGCGGGTGAGTTCGTCGATGGGACGCGCGCACAGGTGATTGTCGGCGTCCAGGCTGAGCTCGCGCGGGACGGTGAGTTGGCCGCACCAACCGTCGGCCTCCTGGGTGGCCACCGGCAGGGTGAACGAACCCATCCAGCCGTAGGCGATCCGGCGTCCGTCGGGTGCCTCGAAGGTCTGAGGGGCGTAGTACTGGTGGCCCCAGTCGATCGGTCGGTAATCGGTGATCTGCTCGAAGACTCCGCCGGGGGCCCAGTTACCGACGACGTAGCCGGCGTTGTGGCCGTTGCGGGCCTGGTAGCCGTCGGGCTTTGGACCCATCGGGCAGTAGAAGATGACCCACTTGTCGCCGAGCGGGAACATGTCTGGGCACTCGAGCATGAAGGCGTCCGGGTTCGGGTCTTGGAAGATGACCCGGTCGAATTCCCAGTTCTTCATGTCAGCGGAGGTGTAGAGCCAGACCTCGCCGCGTTCCTCGGCCGAGCAGGCGCCGAAGACCATGTACCAAGTGTCGCCCATCCGCCAGACCTTCGGGTCGCGGAAGTGCCGCAGACCTTCGGGGCACTCGACCAGGACGCCCTGCTTGTCGAAGGTCACACCGTCTTCGGAGGTGGCCAGGCACTGCACCTGCAGGTTGCCCTCGTCCTCGTTGATGCCGTTGCGCCAGCGGTGACCGGTGTAATAGGCGTACAACTTGCCGTCATCTCCGACGACCGCCGATCCGGAGAAGACGCCGTCGCGGTCGGCCTCAATGCTCGGCGCCATGGCGATCGGCTCGCGCCGCCAGGTGACCATGTCTTCGCTGGAGACGTGCCCCCAGTGCATGGGACCCCACTGCGTCCCGAAGGGGTGGTGCTGGAAGTAGACCTGGTAGCGCCCGTTGAAGAACGACAGGCCGTTGGGGTCGTTGATCCAGCCGGCCCTCGCCGCGATGTGGAAGGTGGGATACCAACGGTCGTTGCGTTGGGCGAGCATGGCGTCGACCCCACGCTCGGCGAGTTCGAGTTGTTCCTTCATCGGCGTGTCTCCTGTCACTTTGCCGCGGCCTTGGCCGAACTGCGGATGAATGGGTCGCCCAGCACTTCCTGGTCGTCCTTCTTGAGGGTGAAGAAGGCGTAGATGCCCGCCAACAGCACAGTACCGGCGATCACGAAGAAGGTGGGCTGGTAGCCGATCTGGTCACGCAGGGCACCAAGCGGGGTGGACATGACCACGTTGCCGATCTGCGCAGAGATCTGGAAGCCGACCATGTAGAGCGTGGCTGACAGCAGTGGATTGAAGTGCAGGGTGAAGTAGCGGAAGATCGGCAGGATGAACAGCGGCACCTCGAGGGCATGGAACATCTTGACTGCCGAGACCGCGATCGGATCGGTTAGCAACGCGCAGCCGGTGATGCGCAGGAACATCACGGTGACGCCCATCAGCAGCGTGTTGCGGACGCCGACCTTGCGCATGATCAGCGGGACGACGCCCATCATTGCGGCTTCGGCGAAGACCTGGACCGAGTTCAGGATGCCGTAGACCTGCTGGCCGCGCTCGTCAGTCTCGAACAAGCTGATGTAGAACTGCGGGAACATCTGCTGGTCGAAGACGGTGTAGAAGGTCCAGGAGAACAACACGAAGACGATGATCAGCCAAAGCGAGGGCATCTTGAGTAGGCCCAGCATGTCGGCCAGCCCAGGTTGGGTGGTCTCTTTAACCGACGAACCGTCTGCGGTGGTCTTAGGTGACTGCCAGAGGAGTTGGATCAACAGCAATGCAATACCGAAGGCGGTGCCGGCCCAGAAGTTGAGATGCGGGTTGATGGTGAACAGGAAGCCGGCTATCAGCGCAACCATGGCGTACCCGAACGAGCCCCACATGCGTGCCTGGCCGTACTCGAAACCGTAGCGGCGGCTGAGCCGCTCGGCCACCGCCTCCATCAGCCCGACACCTGCCATGAAACCACCCGACAGCACGATCGCGCCGATGATCATGCCCAGCGTGAACTGGCTCTTCAACAGCGGTTCGTAGACGAAGATCATGAACGGTCCCACCGCGGCAGCAATGATGCCGACCAGGATCGTCAGGTGTCGTTTGATGCCCAAGCGGTCCTGCATCGTGCCGTAGAAGAACATCAGGATGAGCGTCGCGAGTGAGTTGACTGAATAGACAGCGCCGATCTGTGCGCCTTGGAGACCGATGACCTTCTCGAGCCAGATAGCGAAGAAGGACCACCAGATTCCCCACGAGGCGAAGAACAGCAGAATCGTCACAGAACTCTGCAGGTATGCAGTGTTCTTCAAGGTTTCCTTGAGGTTGGCCATTGAGGGGGTCTCCTTCATGTTGGACGGCGAGCGCCGAGCGTATTGGTGGTTACCGGGTACAGCTTCGTCGTCGGTGATTCGTTCAGCTTGAGGCAAGCCTAGATCATGAATGACAACGTTGTCAAGGAGGTTGGCTTGGGACTTTTCTGATCTCTGATTCGGTCGGTTTTGGTGTCGGGCTCTGGCGGGTTGGGCGAATGCGGGTCGGGAGTCGTGGGTGGACAGTCCCATCGTTTCACAAGGGTTCACGCCACATCGTCTGGCCGGCAGCACTCGCCACGGGGGCGCCGATTAGTCGGGGCTGACCTCACCCGAGCCCCGCACGGCAAAGCCAGTTGGCACCACGGTCACCTCCGGTGGGCCGGAGATGTCGCCGGTGATGCGTCCAAGCAGACGCTGGGCAGCCAGCCGCCCGATCTGCTCGGCGTCTTGGGTGACCGCCGTCAGTGGGGAGGCGAACAGATCGGAATAAGGCAGATCATCGAAGGCCACCAGAGCTATCCGACCAGTCAGACCGAGGTCGTTGATTGCCCGCATGGCACCGGCAGCAAGATAGTTCTGCGCAGCAAAGATCGCCGTGGGTACGGTGGAAGCGGCGAACAGCTGGTGGCAGGCCTGCCGCGCCGCCTCCGAACCGCTCAAGCCCATCCTGATCGACTGTGGATCAGCCGGGATACCGGCCGCGGCAAGTGCGTCCAGGTAGCCATCGCGGCGCTCGCGGGCCGACTGGATAAGCAGGTCATCGGTGAGCAGCGCAACTCGGCGATGGCCGTACCCGAGAAGGTGCTCGGTAGCGCGTCGGGCACCAGCTCGGTGATCGGACAAGACCGCGTCGCCCAACAGCGGCATGGGCTGTCGGTCGACGAAGACCACCGGGCGATCGCCAGCCAGCTTCAGCAACCAGGACTGATCTTGCGCAATCGGGGCCACCAGCAGCCCATCTACATGACGACGCACCAGGGCTCTTGCCCGGGTGCGCTCGAGTTCCGGATCGCGACCGGAGCTCAGCGCCAACACGACTGCTTGGAAGTGGGCGACCTCCTCTTCGATCGCGGCGTGGACTTCGGCGTCGAAGGGATTGGCGACCGAGGACACGATCAGCCCGATCGACTGCGACCGACGGTCGCTGCGGCGCAGGTTGCGGGCCTGCAGGTCGGCTTGATAGCCGAGCGCGTCCGCGGCCCTTCGTACCGCCTCAACTGTCTCGGGTGCCACCCCAGGCTCACTATTGATCACCCGAGAGACCGTCTTGAAGCTCACCCCAGCCATGGCCGCTACGTCCTTCATGGTTGGACGCGCTGGCGACGGCATGCCCCCTAGTATGGCTCAAGATCGGCACCACCGGCCACGACA
>JAAYVP010000112.1 GCA_012517115.1 Brooklawnia sp.
GAACGCGTTCCAAGACGCCGTCGATCCTGCTCTCCAACTCTTCGGTGATCACAGCGCTAACCATAGTGACGGCCGCGAACGGTGCGGGACAGCGCCTGCCATCCAAGTTTGGCGGCGTCCCCGCGGGTCTCGACCTCGACGAAAGCGCGACCTTGGCGAATGCCGAGGCCCCACCCGAGACCAGCGCGCCCTTGTGACGCTGACGCCTCAGGGCGGACGATCAGGCTTTCATTTGGACGCGGCGTGGATTGCCGCGACCGCAGCCTAGTCAGCGCTCGCACCGGGCATGCTGGCACCATGCTGTTTCTCATCGACACCAATATCGCCATCGCCGGCGATCCGTTGGGGGTCGAGCTGGAGAAGGGCGCAGACCGGATCATCGAGTTCCTCCGTCTTGCGTCACGGCATCACCACGATGTGCGAACGCATTCGGCGTCGATGCATGACTTTGCCCGAATCAAAGACGAAGCTCGACGAGTAGCACGGCTAGCGCTCTTTGATCGTTACGAGATGCTTCAAGCGCCGCCCGCGATCTCGGACGGTCAGAGCGCAGTCCTGGGGCAGGTTGCCCCGACGTCGAACGACGGCGTGGATCAGCAGCTGTTGGCTGCGGTCATTGGGGATGCAGCCGAGTACCTGGTGAGCGAGGACGCTGGTCTTCACAACCGTGCACGCCGGTTGGGGGTTGCCGGCCGAGTCTTGACCGCCGCCGACGCGATCGCCCTTCTGCACGCCTTGCACCCGGACCTGCCGACTCCTCCGCCATCGGTTCGCCGGGTCAAGACACACGAGCTCAATCTTGCTGATCCGGTGTTCGACGCCCTGAAAGAGGACTATCCCGGCTTTGAGAACTGGTTCAAGAAGGCGGCTCGGGGCCAGCGGGATGCGCTCGTCATCGATGGGGATCAGGAACACGCGGCCATCGCGATCCTCAAGCCTGAGCCGGAAGGGGCGTACGGCTTGGCCGGTCCGCTGCTGAAGGTCTGCACATTCAAGGTTTCTGATCACTACAGCGGTCAGAAGTACGGCGAGTTGCTCCTCAAGACCGTCTTCCGGCAAGCGCACGTTGAACACGATGCCGGCATCTACATGACCGTATTTGAGAAGCACGAGCAGCTGATCGAACTCGTCGAGGACTTTGGATTTCAACCTCTTGAGCTGCGTAGCGACCTGGGGGAGCTGGTCTATGTCAAGCGGCACGGGCCGATGCCTGTCGGCTCCATGGATCCTCTCGACTACCACGTCAGATTTGGCCCACCGGCCTTGGCGATGCAGACAGGACGAGTGTTTCTCGTGCCGATCGAGCCAAGATGGCACCGAGTCCTATTCCCGGACGCGGAGCCAGATGATGCGCTCCTCCCAGCCACCGCCGGTCTGGCCATCCAGCCGTTCGGCAACGCCATCCGCAAGGCCTATCTGTGCCACTCGTCGTCGCGCCTCCTTCGCCCAGGCGACGTCTTGCTGTTCTATCGAAGCAGGGACGAGAAGGCGGTGTACGTGGTTGGGGTGTGCGAGGACGTCATGGTCAGCCAGGACGCTGAGGAGATCGCTGCAGCGGTCGGCCGACGCACCGTCTACAGCTTCGACAACATCACGGCGCTCGCCAACGAGGGCCCTTTGCTGGTGATTCAGTTCAGGCAAGACCGAATCCTCATCGACCCGATCGATCTAGAGGAACTGATCGCTGCAGGCATGGCCCGGTCCTGGCCGCAGAGCATCACCAAGGTCAAGCAGGAGGGAGAAGCATGGCTGGCGCAGCGACTGGACGGGTAGCACTCCTCTCGATCCGTCCGCAGTACGCAGACGAGATCCTCGCCGGACGCAAGCGGGTTGAATTCCGGAGGCGTCCGCTGCCGCACGATGTCACGCAGGTCGTCATCTATGCGACCGCCCCCGTTGCGCGAGTCGTGGGAGTCTTCCAGATCGAAGCCATCGACTCCACGACCCCGAGTGAGGCATGGCAGCACTACCACCAAGTTGGCGGCATTGGGCAGGAGGCCTTCGACGCCTACTACGACGGCACGGACACGGCCCACGTGATCCGCATACGTGCCGTTCAAGCCGCGGAGTCACCGTTCCCCCTGTCTGAGGTCGATGAGTCCCTACGTCCCCCACAGTCCTTCACGTACTTGCGTGATCGACGATGGGCGCGCGCCAGTTGGCTCTTGCAACGTCGGGAGCAGCCTGAAGGCCTACTGCAACCCGCCTGAGCGGCGGGCCGGTCCTCATTACCCTTGGCAACTAGGTCGCCCTGCCAGGCTCTCGACGGCGTGACGGTGTGCGCAGAAGCCCGCACGAGTTCGCCGTCCTAAGGATGCGTGGGGGATGCAACATGACGAAAGCCACTCCGGCCGGGAGTGGAACTCCTAGCCAGAGCGGCTTTTCGCTGGTCGGGGTGACAGGATTCTGAAATTCTGAGTAGAGCAAGTTCGATGAATTGCTTGACCAGGGTTCCGTGCTCTCACTAGGTATTATGGATCCGGCGGTTGCGAGGCGGTCGCGCCGGGCGTTCGACAAGATCAGACGGCTGCCGTCCGGCGGCTATCAGGCCAGCTGCATCGGCGAGGACGACCAGCGCTGCCTCGGCCCGACGACCTTCGCGCTGAAGAAAGGCTATTGCGAGCTGCGTGTCGGCACTAGCGCTGGCGACTGGGGGCTCGTAAGGTCCGCGGGCATGGTTACTGATTGGCGTCGCTCCTGACGTAGTACGCGCCGCGCTTGACGCCGAGCATGTCGATCTTGCGCTCGTCCCGAAGGCGAGTCAGCAGACCCCGGGCCTCTTGGGAAGACATGAGGCAGAGCTTGGCGACCTCCGAGCGCGTGATGCGGCCATACGTGTCGAGGTAGCTCATGACCATCTGCTCTTGCTGGAGCGGGTCGATGCCGCGCACTCTGACGTAGGCGTTGCGATCCTCGGCGACCCGGTAGAACGCCGCGCTGAGGTGGAATCGGCGGTTCCTGCCGACTCCCCGATCCTCAAGGAGTCCCATCTCGGTCAGGCGGCTCAAGGTTGCCCGCGTGATGGCGGGCAGCAGACGCAATCCCTCGCTCAGGTCGATCGCGGACGACGGGCCCATCGCCTTGATCTCGTGCAGGACGCGCAGTTGGTCGAGCGTGAGGTGTGACTGATGCTCGTCCTCGTAGTTGATGATGAATCGGACCATGTCGAGGTCAGCGCCGCCCGTAGGGATGCTGACGGTGACACTGCGGTCGTTGCTTCGGCTGTAGTCCGGGCCCCCGCGGCCTGCGCGCAACAACGAGAGGTACATTTCGGGGACGCCTCGACCAGCACGATCCACCAGCCCGGATCGCTTGAACGCGTCCGCGATGAGGGGGCTTCGTGGCCGGGACTCGACGATCAGGTTGTCCAGGCTGACACCCGGCGGGAAGCCACCCGGGCTGGTCACGGTCAAGTCATCCACCGACAGCTGGACGCGGATAGGCCCGTTCTCTGTGTAGTCGCGGTGGGTGAGCGCATTGGCGATGGCCTCACGAGCGGTTGAGTCGGGGATTCTGGGCACGCCAACGCGGTGGAGTCCCAGCATCACTTCGTACTCGGAGTTGCGGACGCGCAGCCGCTCGTAGAGTTCGTCAGCCGTCCTCAGCAGCGGGAGCCGGAGCGATTCGTTCGCGGTGAGTTCACGGCCGTTGAACTCCTGGAACAGGCACTCTGCTGTCGGAATGAAACGCGTGAGCGCGTCGGCCGTCCCGAAGAGCAGCACCGCGCCGATAGTCACGCCTGAGTCGCCGTTCAGGAGGCGTAGGGCTCGGAGGATCTCCCTGTTGCCTGCGTCGATCAGTGCAGCGTCTCCCCGTTGTGACCGCGCACCGCGCCGGAAGCGATCGAACTCGGCTGGGTCAAGGTCTTCGAGCGTGGCGTCAGGCAGCACCACCTCCGCATAGTCGCGACCGGCCATGCTGAAGCCAGCAGAGAGCATCTCTTGAGGACGGTAGGGGACGCACTCGGGTTTGCCATCGAGGCGGAGCGAACGACGCTTGTAGAGACCGTTCTTCGTGCCTACTGGTGCTGTCGCTTTCGGGACCTCGACGACGACGACGTCGACGCCGTCAACGATCAGAAGCTCGGCGTGAGCGGCGATGGGCGGGTCTGTGAGGTTCAGGAGCAGCGCCGCGATGCGGTCTGGGTCCGTGTGGTCGCCGTGCCTGTGAGCGAGACCCGTGATCGTTCCACTGTCTTCGATACCCAGGCACAGCAGTCCACCGTCTCCGTTCGCCAAACACATCGCTGCTTCTACGATGTCGGAGTCGCTCAGGTCTTTCTGGCGCCGTCCGCGCTTGAACTCGACGGTGTACGTCTCGCCTCGCGCGGCGATCGCCCGCAGTTCCGCTACTTCCATGGCGCCAAACTAGCCATACTTATGAACGTCAACCAGTATTCTCGCTGTGTAGCCAAAACTTTTGTAATTATGGACTGCCAGTTGGTTGTGCTCCTGTTCCAGCGCCAGTACGTGTGGGATGAACAGGCGCAGTGGGCGCCGCTGTGGCAGGACGTTCGCCGGCTGATCCAGGCTAGGCAGAGACAGCCGTTCGCGCAGGGGCCACACTTCCTCGGGGCGATCGTTGTCCAGTCGCCCGAACTGCGGATCGCACATTGCCGTCGAGCAACATTATCGATGGTCAGGAACGTCTGGCCACTCTCCAGCTCTTGATGGACGCCGCGGCGGCCGTGTTGAAGGAGGCGGACTTTGATGCGCTCGCGGGCCAGCTCGAAAGCCTCACCCACAACCAGGCGAACTTCCTTCAGCCGGGTGACGTCGCGCTGAAGCTGCGCCACACGAACAAGGACAGGCCGGTCTTCGACCAGGTGATGGAGGCGGAGCCGCCGGTGGACCACGCCGGCCTGAAGCACACCGGATCGAAGGTCGTTCAGGCCCATCAGCACGTTCCGCTACCCTTTGACGCAGGGTCAGCGGGGCATGAGGGATCCGCTGCGACGAGGCACCAGAACCGGGATTGTGAATGAGGCGAGCCGCGAGGGAAGACAGTTCTCGCCTTGTGTGCAGACAACCTCTGGCTGGTGCCGATGGGCCGGCTCCGGGAGCGTGTGGCATGGCTTAGCTTCATACTGTGATGGTGGCGGGCAGGCGTGCTACGTGCCCGGAGTGATCCCGAGTCAGACCGGCAGCCACGTCGTCCTCCCCACGAGGTGGGTAGTCGAGGGGCTGGTCGATCCGCGCATCGTGGCCGCTGAACTCCAATCCGTCTGGGAGGCGCTTCCTGAGAGGGGCCGACAGGAGATCGCCGCCAACAACTCCACGGGCACGGTGACGACGGCCAGAGATATCATCGCTCTGAGCAAGCTGACTCCCCACCGGGGGCTGCCCGGGGTGCCGGACCCCACACGGATGCCCGCGTTCTGGGACGATTTCGTGCGTGAGCATAAGGCCCGCTGGATTGATGAACGCAACGCGTGCATCGTCGAGCTCTACAAGGAGGGTTGGACAAAGGCCGATGTCGCCCGCGCCCTTGGCATCCCCTCGTCGAAGGTGTCCACTGTGCTCTCGAGAGCAGACGTCGCAGGCGAGCGGATCGGGACGGAGGCGCAGGCTCGGACCCAGCGCCGGAGGCGCCACGGGCCAGCGAACCGGTCGTGAAAGAGGTGGAGACCAACGGCGCGATGCCGCCGCAGGTTGCCCAGACACTGTCGAAGGTAGGTGGTCAGATGACCCAGTTAGGCGACGCGAAACCCCCACAGCCGGCGGAGATCGCCCAGCCAAATGCAGATACGCGCAGCGCCGCAGAGATCGAGGCGCAGGCGGTGGAGGTGGCCGCCGCACTCGAGGTCTGGAAGAAGGGTCTACTTACGGTTTCTGGTGCAACCCGGCTGATCAACTACCGTCCAACCAAGTCCCGATCTGTGCCGATTGACTCTCCGCCAGCCGACGACATCCTGTTGCGGCTAGATGCTGGCAACGATTGGGTCTTCGAGGGCCGGCCGGACGCGCCGGAGGAGGACGCGAGTGGTCAGTCCGAGGCAGATGGCCTCAGTCCCGGTCCACGATCCGGAGGGGGTGCCGGTCAAGCGATCAGGACGCCCTGCCGACAGAAGGATCTCGGTCCGCTACTGCGCTCGATCATGCGGCAGGCCAACACGGAGTGGCTCGACAGGGGCCTTCACGTGCTCTACCTTGCGCTCGGAATGCTCCACTGGAAGGACGTTGACCAGAGTGACTACGCCAGCCCGCTGGTGCTCGTCCCGGTCGAGTTGGTCCCGATCGGGCCGAAGGATGTCCCGCGCCTACGCGCGGCAGAGGACGAACCTCTTCTGAATCCTGCTCTCCGTGTACAGCTGGAGCGCCTGGGAGTGGTACTGCCGTCTCCCGAGGACCTTGATGGTGTCGCCGTGAGCGAGCAGTATGACAAGGTCCGTGCCACGGTCGCGAGTCGCCCAGGGTGGCATGTGACCGAGGACATGGTCTTGGCGATGTTCTCGTTCCACAAGGAAGCGATGTACAAGGACCTGATCGAGAACGCTGAGACCATCCTTAGTCACCCGATAGTGCAGGTCCTCGGCACCTCTGACCCCATGAAGCAGTCGCGCCGGTTCGACTTCAGCCCGATCGAGCCGGCTGACATCGATCGGCTGGCGCCGCCGGAGACGACCCCCGTCGTGCTCGATGCGGATTCGTCGCAACGCGCTGCAGTTGCCGCCGCTGTGGCTGGCCACAGCTTCGTGATGGACGGGCCTCCCGGCACGGGCAAGTCCCAGACGATCGCGAACATGATTGGCGCGCTGCTCCACTCGGGGAAGAGCGTGCTCTTTGTGTCCGAGAAGGCCGCTGCCTTGGAGGTGGTGCGCAACAGGCTCGAGCGCGTTGGGTTGCTGCCTTACCTGTTCGAGCTTCACAGCAGCAAGACGAGCCGCAAAGAAGTCGCGTTGGAGCTGCTCTCGGCACTTCAGACTAGGCCGGTCGTGCCTCCAGGAATGAACGAGCAGGACCGGCAACATGCGGCGACACAACGAGAGTCGCTCAGTGAGTACGCCGAGGCCATGAACGAGACTCGCCATCCGTTGAATAGGTCGGTTCACGACGTTCTTGGGAGGATTTCGCAACTCAATGGTGCACCGTTGGTGCCGATTCCGAGCAAGAGCTTGAAAGCGCTGTCCGAGCAGGCCTACTGGCGCTTCGGCGAACTCGCCAACACATTGCACCTCTACTGGCGTCCCGCCGAGCAGGGAGACAGCTTCCTGTGGAAGGACGTCTTGGTTCAAGTCCCAATAGAGGAGCAGCTCTTCGCAGCTCGCCAGAGCTTGGAGGAACTTCGTGCGGCAATGGACACGAACAGCCGACTTGCGCGGTCACTTGGCCTCAGCGGGCCGAACGACGCCGCGGCTCTCATTGTGTTGGTCAATCTGCAGCACGGTTCCAGACCAGAGGGCACGCTTGACGACTGGCTTGTTGGCGCTGAGGCCGAGTACCGCCAGGCGTTCGATGAACTTGGCGAGATGATCTCCGCGTCCCGTCGAGCCGACGCTGTATGGCTGAACACTTCCGGCGTCCCGTGGACCGAAATCGATGGCTTCCCGGAACTGGTTGCGAGTCGCGTTCAATCCGTTCCGGGGACCGCGCTTGAGATCAAGACGTGCTCGGCTGGCAACTGCGTCTGGGTAGCCCAGCGCTTGAACCAGACTGCCGATTCGCTGGAGAAGGCAGTCGCGGGAGCCCGTCGAATTGGTCAAGCTCTCGGGTTGCCGCGCGTCGAGACTGCTACGGACGTAGAACGGGTTCTCATTCTGGCCGCGCTGTGCTCGGCTCCGCACAAGCCGCCGCGGGAGTGGTTCACCGCCGTCGGTGTGGATGACGTCCGCCGCGCGTCACGCGACCTGTCTGCATCAGTCTCCGAGCTCGATCGGCTGGAGGCGGAGGCGAAGCCGTACTTCACGGACTCGGTTCTTCATGCCCCCGTGGAGGAGTTGCTGGCTCGGTTCAAGACTCAGCACCGTGGCCTCGGCAAGTTGTCCTCGGCATATCGGGCGGACAAACGGCGCGTCGCTGAGTTCGTGGCCTCGGATGTGAAGGTAACTGAAGGTATCAAGGGCCTTGAGAAGGCTGTGGACTGGGCTAAGGCACACTTCAGGTACCAGGAAGGGGTAGACGCGGAGGCTGGCGTACTCGCGAGCTATTGGCAGGGCCGTCGAACGAACTTCGACGTTGTCGACGACGCGCTGGCCGTGGTGCATCGCGCGCACGAAGGACTCATGGGCTTGCCAATGAATGAGCTTCTGCTCGCCAATCTGACGTCCACGGGCGCTGCCTCTTTCGATGGCGCGGTGGCTGAGGTACGGCGAGACATCGAGGCATGGCGTCTTCAGTTCCAGAGTGGGCAGGTCGAGCCCGCAGGCGTTTTGGCATCACAGCAATGGCTCCTCTTGGAACCTCTGGACGCAGTCGTAGGCTGGCTGCGCGAGCAAGCGCCACTGGTGAAGATCCAGGGCAAGAAGATCACAATGGTCGACCACGCGCTGGGCAGGACTCACAGTCTCCTACAGGCAGAGCAGGTGCTCGATGATTGGTCGGCAGCTCATGATGCACGCACTGCGGTCAGTGACCAACACGATAGACACGTAGGCATGTTCGGCGACCTGTATCGCGGCACCGAGACCGATCTCGATGCCCTTCGTGTCGCTCTGGATTGGGCTCGAAAAGTGCGAGACCACGTTGGCGGTGCACTCACGCCGGTGCAGGCCGAAGCATTGGCCACCACTCGCCCGAACGCGCGATTGCAGCCGGCCAAGGACCGCTGGGATGCGGCAAGGACGCAGTTTCTGAACCTGTTCGCTCCAACTCGCCACTCCGAGCTGGAGTCGGAACTCAATGACTTTGCAGGCGCGTTCAAGTTGTTCCAGGACTTTGCGGCAGACCCGTCGGGTCAGCTGGAGTGGTTTCAGTACCGGGCGCTACGGACTCAACTCGACGACCTGGGGCTCGACGCAACCGTTCAGGCGTGCATCGCCAACCGGGTTGCACGTGAACAGGTCCCGGGTGCGCTTGAAAGGGCGTTGCTCCGCGGCTGGGCGAACCAGGTGGTGCATGCCGACCCCCGGCTTACACCGGCGATGTCCGATGAACGACAAGCACTGGTGGAGCGCTTCCAGACTCTCGACACCGACCTGATCCACTCGGCGCACAGTCGGATCATTGCCCAGGCGAACGCTCGCAAACCCAACTACCACGGCATGGGCGAGCAAGGCGTGATCCAGCGCGAGGGGAGCAAGAAGACCCGACACATGCCCGTGCGCGAGTTGATTTCGAGGAGCAAAGGCACAGTCCTAGGGCTGAAGCCCTGCTTCATGATGTCGCCGTTGGCGGTGAGCCAATACCTACCGCCTGATATTCGGTTCGACGTCGTGATCTTCGATGAGGCATCCCAGGTAACTCCGAGCGATGCGGTGAACTGCGTCTACCGAGGTCACGCCTTGATCCTGGCCGGGGACGACAAGCAGCTCCCGCCAACGTCCTTCTTTGAGAAGATGAACGATGACGACATCGAGGACGAGGTCACCGACGTCAAGGACTTTGAGTCAGTGCTCGAACTCGCGAAAGCCTCGGGCGCACTTCGGAACATTCCGCTTCGCTGGCACTACCGCAGCGCCGATGACGCGCTCATCAACTACTCTAACTACAAGTTCTACGACGGCAAGCTGGTCGTGTTCCCCGGGCCAGGGAACAAGCGAGGGGAGCCAGCCGTCACGTTCCACAAGGTGGAGGGCAGATATCGACGTGGCGCCTCTGCCGACAATCCCCTCGAAGCCACCGCAGTTGCCGCCCGCGTCATCGAGCACTTCAACACGACGCCGAGCCAGACGCTGGGCGTCGTGACCTTCTCCGTCGCTCAGGCTTCGGCTGTCCTCGACGCGATCGATCGAGCGCGCGAGGGACGACGCGACCTGGACCAGTATTTCGACGTGAATGAACGCCTGGATGCCTTTTTCGTCAAGTCGCTCGAGAGCGTTCAGGGTGACGAGCGAGACAAGATCATCTTCTCGATCGGCTACGGACCGGATGAGAACGGCAAGATCACCACTAACTTCGGCGTGCTGAACCGCGACAAGGGCTGGCGACGGCTGAATGTAGCCATCACTCGCGCTCGCCGCCGGGTCGAGGTCGTCTCCTCGATGCGCGCCGGTGACATTCCTCCGTCACCGAACGAGAACGTCGAGTACCTCCGGGCCTACCTCGACTATGCAGATCGTGGGCTGCCGGCGCTCGCGGTGAACCTTGGTCACACCGGGGCCAGTCCGGAGAGCCCGTTCGAGGAGTCCGTTATCGCCGTACTCTCCAGCTGGGGCTTCCACATCGAGCCGCAGGTTGGCTCCGCGGGGTATCGGATCGACATCGGCATCCGGCATCCGGAGCACCCCGGTCTCTTTCTGCTCGGCGTTGAGTGCGACGGCTATCAGTACCACTCTGCACCGGCTGCCCGCGACCGCGATCGCCTCCGCGAGCAGGTGCTCCGCAGACTGGGCTGGCAGCTTCATCGCATCTGGGGCACCGCGTGGTACCGAGATCGCGAAGGCGAGGAGGCGCGGCTCCGGAACGCAATCGCGGATGCTCTCGCCGGCAACGGCGATCGAGCACCGTCCAGGCGGCGCGCGGCCGTCCAGCTGGGATTCGAGAACATCGAGCGTTTGGCAAAGCCGGCATGGGCGCTGGATTACGCGGAAGCGACTCTGCCGCCCCTTCCTCGGTGGATTGATGTGTCCGAGCCCGGTGCAGGCTTCGACATGGAAGACTCGGTTCGCCGGGTGATTGAGATCGAGGGGCCGATCCACATCGACATCCTCGACCAACGGTTGCGGGACGCCTGGGACATCGGGCGCATCGGCGCGAGGATCCGGGCGAACATCGATTTCGCCATCAAGCGATGTCGCGCTCAACGCGATGGCGACTTCTTGGCCATGCCAGGGCAGCATGCCTCGAAGGTGCGGACGCCATCCGGCCGAACGGCTCGCAAGGTCGAGCAGATTCACGAGGACGAGCTCGCCTTGGCCATGACCCTCCTGCTGGCCGAGCTGGGGTCGTCCAGCCAGGACGAACTGCAGGTTGCCACCGCGAGGTTGTTTGGCTGGGGCCGGACCGGAGCACAAATCCAGGGTCGGCTAGAGCCGATCATTGAGAACCTGGTGAAGATGAGTCGGCTCAAGAGGGAGAGCGGGTTGTTGGCGCTGGTTCTTGTCTAGTCGGTCGTGCATGTCGGCGACGCTCGAAAACTGAACACTTTCGACGGTGAAAAGTGAACACCTGAACCACGATGGAGGGTGATCACTTTGGAGGATTGGGCATTGATCAGGTGGTTGGCTGCGAGGGAGTTCCGAATGCTCGGATCGCGGCGCGGCTTGGGTGGGATCTCGCGGACGACGGTGGTGAAGGCGGTCGCGTCGGACGCGCCACCGAGGTATGAGCGGAGGTCGGCGGAGACGTCGTTCGCGGTGTTCGAGCCCAGGGTGCGGGCGCTGCTGACCGAGTTTCCTGATATGCCGGCGACGGTGAATGCTGAGCGGGTGGGGTGGACGGGGTCGATCACCTGGTTTAGGGAGAACGTGAAGCGGTTACGTCCCGAGCATCGACGGGTGGACCCGGCGGACCGGCTCGCGTGGGAGGCCGGTGACGCGGCCCAGTGTGATCTGTGGTTCCCGCCGAAGAAGATCCCGCTGGAGAACGGCACCACGGTTCTCCTGCCGGTGCTGGTGATCACGGCGGCGTACTCCCGGTTCACGATGGGCCGGATGATCCCGACCAAGGCCACCGAGGACCTGCTGCTGGGCATGTGGCAGTTGCTTCAACGGTTTGGCAGGGTGCCGCGCAGGTTGTTGTGGGACAACGAGCGGGGCATCGGCCGTGGCCCGCACCGCTCCGAGGGGAACGCCACGAAGCCCGCGACAGCGTCCGCCGGATCGGGGTGGTGCTGCTGGCCACGATCGTGGTGGCGGCGGCAGCCGGTCTGGCGCGGGGGGTGTTGGACCCGGCGTTGTTCTCCCGCGGTTCGGCGCCGGTCGCCTACATTCAAAGCTCTCTCTACTGGTATCTGGGTGGGGTCACGATCCTCGGCATCGTCATCGGCGCGGTCCGGCTGGCGTGGACCCAGCGCGCCGACGCCGGCGCCGACCTGGTCAAGTCCCTACTCACCCTGATCGTGGTGTCCGGGGCCGGGTTGAGCGCGGTCGGGATGCTGACCGTGATGTCGGACCAGTTCGCCACTGGATCCTGGAAGGCGCGATGGCCTGCCCGCTGGACACCGACGGCACCTGCTTCACCCAACAGATGGGTGCCCTCACCGTCGGGACCAGCGAGTTGGGCACGTTCGGGTCGATGCTCATCATCGGGCTGGGTGCGATGACCTTGGTGGTCGGGATCATCCAGGTGCTGTTGATGATCGTCCGTTCCGCGATGCTGGTGGTCCTCGCCGGTGTCCTGCCGATCTCCGCCGCAGCCACGAACACCGAAACCGGGAAACAAATGTTCCAGAAAACCCTGGGCTGGCTGATCGGGATGATCCTCTACAAACCCGCGGCCGCGATCATCTACGCCACCGCGTCGCCACGCGGCCGACTGTCACACCCACCCGCCACAATCAGGCCACAAGGCCGAGATCCCCGCCCCGACAACGATCCCTGCCCGCCCGGTGAAAGATCGAGGTTAATGTGTCCCCATGCGCCAATTCCCAATTCGTAACGTCGAACTCAGCCTCGCCGCTTGGCAACTGGCAGTCAAGGCCGTGGCCGACGATATCGACGCCGGCGAGGAAGAGTCCGCTGCCAGCACCTGGGAGGAACTGATCGGTTGTGGTGTGGCGAACGAAGTCGACGAACTCGACCCAATGTGGCGTCATGCCTTGACCAGCCATGTCAGGGGGCCCGCAGGGTTCCGGGTGCGGTCGGTCTACGATGGCATTCAAGTTCAGACCGACATCACGATTTCGGCTGACGGCACGCTCACCTCACTGAGACGACGAAATCTCGAACCATCCGCGCAAGCCCAGGTTGTCGAAGTCGACCCTGTGGTGGAGTTCGTCGTCACCAGTGGGCATCCGTGGCCGTTGGTTCAACGGGGACTGCCGCCGCTGCCAGATCTGCGGGCTGACCCTCGCCAGACGCCCTTGACGAATCAGGTCGAGTTCGACCTTCGTCTCCAGCCGGGATCTTCAGTTGAAACACCCGGAACAGCCCTCATTGAAACTGCGGCGATGCTCGACAAGCAGGTGCAGGGCAGAGTGAGCATCATCGTCTTCAACGAGATCAGCGGTCAGATGCAACTCGCCAGCCAACTGTGGTATCAACTCCCCGATGGATTGGTTCGGGTGGGCGAAACCTCACGGATCCTTCGTGTGGAACCTGGCGATCTTGGTTACCACGTCTTGTATCAGACTCTCGGCATTCAAGACTCTTTCGGTAGGGCAGGTGTGCGATGAACTCCATGTGGGGGATGGACCTCGAACAAGGTGAACTCCTGGCCAAACAATTCTCATCGCAGGCTGGACGTCTGGAGTCCATCCAACGACAAGTGGGTCTGTTGATGCTGGCCACTGGGTGGCTGGGCAGTGATTGGGACTTCTTCTGCGATGATTGGGGACGCAGGCTGTCTCCTCAGATGACCAGGGCGGTGGCCGCACTGCGGGATGCATCCAGTGTCCTAGCGACACAGGTGGCCCAACAACGTGCTGCCTCCAGCGCAGACGGTGATACCGGCGCCAACATAGGGTTCAAGGAATGGTTGGCCCTTGAGGTTGACACCCTCAAGGAAGGTTTCGACTCGGCTGGTGAACTCATCTGGGAGGAAATCAATCGACATCCCTTGGTTCGTGTCCACCGAGAGAATTTCGAGCGTATTCACGCTGCCGGAACCGCACTTGGGCGATTCCTCGACTCAGTAGACGATGCGGCGAAACGCAATCTGGAGATCTTGGCGAGTGGGAGGGTGCCCACAATATCCGAACTCCTTGCGCAGGGAGTGATCAGTCTTGGCTTGCTCGCCAGTGTGCCGATAAACTACACATTTGGAAAAGACTTTCGTTTCGGTGACGATGGTGCGGTTGGGAGTTTCACGAGTCGGCAGATGACATACCAACCGATCAACTCATTCACCGATCTGACCAATTTGACAATGGAATCGTATTCAGAAAACGGCATAACCATCACCAAGGTGGCCGAAGATCAGTGGGTCGTATCCATCGCTGGCACCCAAGGCGAAGTGTCCGACTTCAGATCATATACGGGAACCGCTCGCCCGAATGACTGGCAGGCCAATCTGCACACATTCGCCTACGGCCAGTCAACCTATGGGAATGCCATCAAACAACTCATAGAGACGCACATCCCGCCCGGCGACCGCGTCTTACTGCAAGGGCATTCACAAGGCGGAGATCAGGCCGCCAGCCTAGCAGCAGATCCTGCGATTTTTCGTAACTATCGAATTGACGGCGTCGTCGCGTACGGCGCTCCAATCGACTGTATAAATGTTCCACGAAATATTCCCGTTCTTTCGATCGAGATTGTGGGAGATCCCGTCGTCGAGTTGGATTTGGGTGGACGAGACATCCTCCTCCAACCTGCGGAACGCAGCAACGTGGTGACTCTGCAGCTTGAGTCAAAGCTCGGAGCACTCCCGTTCGACAATCACAAGACAGATGCCTACATGGAAGCGATGGCAAAACTGAATCCTGAACAGGCACAATTACTTCAAAACTTCGCTGAAAGGGCCAATCTTGACAGTTATTACGGCCAACATGATGATGGCCAATCAAAATACTCATACACTCCGCAACGAAAATGACGATGTCTCACAGAACAGCCCTCGTTGGCCTCTTGGCATCTCTTCTTGGTTCCTGCCGGAGATCGAGGGTGCCCACCGATGAAGAACTGGAGATGCAGGCCACCAAGATCAGGAACCTGATTGCGGCCAGCGACGACTTGGTCGAACGGCATGTCCGACTGCAGAATTCCGGGCCGGGAAACTTCCTGACGTTGACCGTGGAGACGCTAGGTCAGTTCGCAGACCGTGCAGCGGCAACGAAACGACTAGATGAGTTGATGCGTCAAGTGGGGGAGATCGTGGACTACGGCTACCCTCGCGGTCAGGCGAGCTTCATCTTGATCTGTCCACAATTCGAAGTCGGCACCAAGGATGTCGGTTTCAACGGCCACCTGGTGACCTTCGCCGAACTCCATGAGCGGTATCCTTGAGCCCCGACATAGCCTGACTGACGAGCCCTTCTCGGACGATTCATATCGGCTTGGTCGATCTACGAATTCGATTGCCCATCCGATCACCCTGCCCATCCGATCACCTGAGTTTCAGATGGGCTGAGCGTGGATTCCTGCTTTGGTTTGGGGTTTCGCTCGGTTTTCAGGGGTGTGTGGGTGTAGTGAAGGGTGCGGTTTTGGCGGCGTGGGTGAGGTTGCGTTTCCCCGAGTTGGGCCAAATTAGTGCGCATTCCGGCCAGGGAATGTTGCGAGGAGCCGTTGGATGTCGTCTGGCAGCAGGTCTTCGGCGGTCATCGTGTGGTTGCCGGTGTTGATGGTGACTTGGCGGTAACGGCGCAGATGATCCGCGCGCTCACCAAGTGCTCGGCCCACCTGAAACTCAGGTGAGATTTCAGGTGGGATATGGAGGCCAGCTTGCAACCAGACGACATCCGACGGCTCCTCACAACAATCCCCGGCCGGGATACACACTATCTGGCCCAATTGGGGCACAAACCCTTAGTCACACCAACGACTTTGATGGCGCCCTACCGTGACCGCATCGGGTTTAAGAAGCGATTAATCCCCAATATTCCGGTTGTTGGAAGGGGTCTTTCCAGTTTGTATAGCACATCCGCTGGCCCCGATTGACGATCCCTTGGCCCCAATTCTCGGTAGAGGAGAAGAGACGTGCCGATTCTCCACGATATGTCTGGTAGGTCCACTCCTGAGTAGGTGGCGTCGCAAACAACTTCGACTTGCACGGCTGCATCAGCCTGAATCTGAGGGTCCTTCTCATAGAATTCGACCACGACTACCTCCCTGGGGAGGTTGAGCATTAATAGTTGCCGGAGCGGTTCACCAGCGAAACCTCGGTCTCGAAGTCGTTGCTTATACTCCGTCCCTCGACACATGTAAACTCGACTGGGCAAGTCAAGAGGCTTTCGCTCGCTCTCAGCGTCACCCATGATCTCGGTCGAGTGTTCCATTTTCTTCAATCGCTGGAGAATCTCAGGGTATGCCTTTGTCGCGTGGTCTACGGCTCGTTTCGGTGGGAGCCAGGTCTTGCGCGGCACCGGCACGTGAACACTCACATAACCCTTGTCATGGCAATGCATATTCAAGAGACCATCAATTGTGCTGGAGCGATATGGACCTTCTTGATCGTCATGATAAATCAGTTCGTGACGTGAATCGTCGAGGGCTAATGCAACGACGACGTGTCGATCAAATGCCACAAGAGCAGGCAATCCGCTGTGCAAATAGGGCGTCAGCCAACTCGTTAGCGACCTGCTGATGTCGTCGCGACTGAGAGAGGATCGATTGTCTGGCGTCGCGAGAGAATGAAAAACAGAAGGCATCCCCATAAACGAGAACAATTCGTTGATTTGGTCATCACTAAGGCCGTCGTGTGGGAAGACACGCGGATAGGGATGCACGAAGCCAGAAGCCAGTGCAAAATCGGCGGATGGACGTGGGCACGTGTCGCGGCGTAGCGCCCCGGCCTGATGGGCCATCCAAGCAGCGGCGTGCGCACATGTCGTGAAGTGGGCGTCTTGCTGCATGAACGGCATCCCTGCGACTTCGTACTCCTGACCGAAAAGATGCACACGATCCTTGACGAGTCCGTAGAGATGGGCGACCTGTTCAACCGGGGGTGTGAGGCAAGCGCGTACGATGGATCCCCTGGGTAGGGGTCGCAGTACGGCGTAACCAAGGTAGCTCCCATGGTAGGAAATCTCGATCGGATCAATTGGTTGCGTATTACCACCAAATGAATAAAAGTGAAGCCGATGCGCCCTGTCTGGCACTGTCCGAAACAGCTGGCTATAGAATGCAGTATATTCACTTCGGTAGTCTTGACCAATGTAATCGGTTTCGACAAGAATGGTGTCACATCCCAACCCAGACACTACCTCAAGGACCCTTTTGAGAGGCTGGGTCTGACTTCCTTCAAGATAGCGGCGCAAGAGTGGGTCCAGCTCCTGAGTGGTGTCCAATTTAGTGAGAACCTGCCAAGGGCTCACATCCGTCCACCACCTCATTAAGGTGTTTCCTTGGTTTCTTTGGTATCCGCGAACAGCTCGTCGAGAAATTCCTTCCAACCGATCCCGAGGAAGTCGGAATCGAGGTCTTCGTCGGGAGCCGACAGCCGCCGGTGTTCACTCTTCGAACCAAGCCGGTAGGCGGTCATCTCAAGTGGGCCGTCGAACTTGAAACGGGCCTTCACCGGGGATTCGCTATCCCCCTGAGCAGAATGCGAGTCAGGCGTCATCAGTGTGTTTCCTTTCTAGTCAGCAGATCCAAGTCCTGTCTATAACGCCACATGGAAGTAAGTACTCGACTTGAGGCGACGAGGGCAAGAAGGAGATTGAATAAGAACAATACAAGCCACATCCAATTATCTATATACGCGACCGTGTGGCTCATAGTGCCCCAAATATGGTCTGGGTGAGTTCCGAACCGGTTAGCACCAAAGGCCAAGTACAAGGTGAGGGCCAATACGGAAGAAATTGAAGCAGCAACGATGATGAAGGTGCTGGCTACCGAGGCCGTACGGCGTCGAAGCGAGCCCTTGGCAGCCAAGAAGGCCCCTGCTGCGCCGGGCACCGTCAGGATTACTGCAGCCAAATCGACAGACGCTGCGTCCCCGCGCGGGTAAAGCGATGCGCAGATCCAGGTCGCGAAGAAGCTTGAAACGGCAATGAGAGCCGCCTTTCCGCGTGAGCCGGGAGGGATCTCTTCCAATCTGCAAGTGAGGAGAGGCGCGCGAATATCGGTTTCCGACAACATCGCCAGACTTGCTTTGACATGCGTTGCCTGCGAACTGAGTGATAGCGTAGCGAACGCCCGCGCGTGACCGTCGGAGTTCATACTTCTTATGGCTCGTGGCGACGGTCCAACGTCCCACAATTCCGCAGTGTGGAAATATAGGCCCTCGGGCGCCTTAACGTCAAATGAAAAGGAATCTGATTCGAGTGCGCGATCCAAGGCAAACTCAAGATCTGCTCGGCGAGAGAAATCCAATCTGCTTGCGACATGACTTTTCAATCGTCGCCAAACGCTATTTCCAACAGCGTCATCAACGTAGGCGCGTTCAGAGAATGAGAATGACGCGTTCCTCTTAGTTCGATGTGACGGAGGACTGTTCAGATCCTCCATCAAGATGAAAGGCCGAGTTCGATGAATGGCGTTGAGTAAGTCCCAAAGACGATTTTGAGGGCCGGTCAATTGCTTGGAGGCGAGTATTCCCGTCAGATTAGAAAAGACTCTGTTCAGCAAAGCAGCGTCTGGCGTAGTGGAAATGATCAAATTTGTGAGTGCTATCTTGTCGGCAGGCGTCAAGGTACGGCCTGTGACGTCACGCGTGAAAGCGGAAGCGGTTAGAAAGAGCAGGGCCTGTGTTTCTCGAAAAGAGAGCGTCCGGAACCCGGTATCGTCGATTGTCAATTCACGGAACTTAAGGAGTTTTGAACGCTTTGCAAGCAAGTATGCCTGCGGAGAGTCCGTCCCGGCTGCCGGGGACGTGCCTGAATTGAGCCTTGAGTCGGGAAAGGTAAGTGAGACCGAATGGTATGCCGAGAAAGGCTGCAGGGTCACTGTTTCTTTAACGGATCTAACAGGAACAAGGTTGATCAACTGCTGTCCGAGATTCTGGAGATAAGTGCGAGCGTCTTGCTGCATGAAATCCAAGGACTTCAAGTCGTCCTCGAAACGTACAAGAGCCTCATCGGCAGTGAGTGGAGTGAAGGCAAAATCCTCACAGATGGGCGCAGAAGAGTAGATCATCCTGCTTCCCGAATGCAGACCCCAGTCGCGACAATGCAGCAGAATGAGATAGCAAGAGCACAATAACAGGGATCCTCGAATCGTCGCCCTCCATTGCGGTAGGAGCCCAAGTTGCGGGAGGAAGTTCCAGAAGAATGCCCATCCCGCGAGGATGGTGGCCAGGAACAAGCGGAGAGGTATGATTAGCCGTCTCTTAGTCAGTACCCGCCCCACGGAGCGCTCCTTCGATGACTCGCATGCCGTTGTCACTCTGAGCAGGTAATATAGCGGATGTCCAACTGGGCGTGGAGCATCTTGGGGAGCGGGCCGTTTGCTGTGCTCGTCCGCCGCTGAAGAGGCTTGACGGCGTCCGCGGAGTGATCGGGGATTCATTTGGACGATGCTCGACTTGTGATGGGTCAAGACGTCGTCGGGTAGGTCGAGTCTGCGCCTGCTCGAATCGTGACCCAGCGCCCCAACAACTGATCACCGACCCCGATTTCGCGGGCCACCTCGGCAATCGTGCGGCCGGTATCGATCGCCAGATGCGCAGCCTCCCGCCGATAACACCAGGGATGCAACTTCTCCGTTTCGCCCCCATGAGGACGCCCTTCCTCGCCAGCCCTAGCTGGGCGGGTGGCTGTGTCGCGTGGGTGTGTCAGATTAACGGTGGTGCGCCACGAGGCGCTGTTGTTTCGAGTGGAGGTGAGAGGACTCTGCTGCTGGCCTGTCGTGGCAGGTTGGTGAAGCTGGCGGCAGCCTGATCCGGGGGACGCCGGGGAGGGTGGGAGCAGCCGCGACGAAGTCGAGTCGGTCCAGTACTGCCGGATGGGCCGGGCTCGGTGAGCGAGACGGGACGGTGTACGAGAGGAACCGGTGTTGTAAAGCTTCTTGACATCTGGCCAGCTCTAATCCGGTGGATATGGGCTGGTGGGCGGTGCGTACCTCGTCGGCTTCGGCGGGCGGGGGAACTCCTGGGAGGGTCTCACCTGTCTGGCCTGGGAGGTCACGGTGAATGCCCACGGCGTAGCCGTGACGAGGCCGCAGGAGCAAAGCCGGACGCCATGCCCGTTGATCGAAACGCAGTGAACGTGGGAACCGTGTGTGTCGCGGTCCCGGTGCCGGATGCCAGCCAGGCTCATGGTGTCGGGATAGGCGCGTGGTCCGCTGAAGGGCGTGCACGGGGCGGAGCCGTCGTAGTACTCCGAGGCCGGGAAAGCCGGTCGCATGGGGAAGGGCGGCAGTGTGTTGAGCAAGGAGAGGACTGCCATGGTCGAAGATGCATCGGTGAATACCGGTGCTTCGCTCTGGCCGTCACCGGAGGTGGCGGCGGAGCGGGTACGGCGGATGCAGCTGAAGTTGCACCGATGGGCGCGGGAGGATCCTGCGCGTTGTTTCGGTGATCTGTACAACCTGGTCTATGACCCGGCGTTCTTGGTTGACGCGTTCGCGCGGGTGGCCGGGAACAAGGGGGCCAGGACGGCAGGAGTGGACGGTCTGACAGTTGGTCAGGTCCGGCTCCTGTTCGGAGAGGAGGAGTTCCTGACCGGTATCGGCGGGCAACTCCGGGCCCGCACGTTCCGCCCGTCGCCGACGCGGCGGGTGGAGATCCCCAAGGCCAACGGGAAGATGCGCAAGCTGGGCATCCCGACCGTGGCCGACCGGGTGGTGCAGGCGGCTTTGAAAGCGGTGTTGGAACCGATCTTCGAGGCGGACTTCAAACCGTGCTCGTATGGGTTCCGGCCGAACCGGCGCGCGCAGGACGCGATCGCTGAGATCCAGCACCTGACCACTCGTGGTTACGAGGTGGTTTTGGAGGCGGACATCGCGGCGTGCTTCGATGAGATCGATCATGTCGCGTTGATGGACCGGCTCCGGCTTCGGGTCTCGGATAAGCGGCTGCTCGCGCTGGTGAAGGCGTTCCTTCATGCCGGGGTGATGACCCAGCACGGCATGCAGGAAGACACCCTGACAGGCACTCCGCAGGGCGGGATTCTCTCGCCGCTGCTGGCCAATATCGCGCTGTCTGCGCTGGACGAGCATTTCGACTCCCAGTGGCACGATCAGATGCGGACCTGGCATGCGCGGGACCGCCGGAAACGCAACGGTGAGGGTAACTGGAAGTTGGTCCGCTACGCCGATTTATGCCGACGTCGGCATAAATCGGCTTATGCCGCGCCCGGGGTTTTGCCGACCTGTGGAGCGTTGTGGCTGGCCAGAGCGGGGTCTGGGGTGGTGAACGCGGCATAATCCGGCGTCCGGGGCGTTGTCGTGTCTGATTGGAGGGCATCAAGTCCTTCAGACAGGAGACGATCATGGATCCAGATGTTGAGATCGGCCTACCGCCGAGGAGCGGTGATGGCATTGAGGTGTTGTTGAGCGAGTTCGCGGTTTGGCTGGACGAGCGTCGGGGCCTCTCGTCGGTCACGGTGGTGAACTACGTAAAGCAGGTACGGAAGTTTCTCAGGCTGCTGGTTGGCGCCAGCGGTGGCGGCACGGTAGATGCGGTCGTGACTGGGCTGGATGGCGTGCAGGTCACCAGGTTCATGGTGGGCTACTGCCAGGACCGGAACGTGTGGTCGGCCAAGGCGATGGTGACCGCGTTACGCGCGTTCTTCCGCTTCGCGCACGCGAGCGGCCGCACGAGTGTCTTGTTGACCGGGGCGGTCCCTGCGGTCGCGTCTTGGCGCGGAGCGGTCTTGCCGAAGTCCTTGTCCGCGGAGATGGTCGAGCGACTGCTGTTTGATGGGACTGACTCGGCCACGGTCACGGGCCGACGTGACCGGGCGATCTTGATGCTGATGGCACGGCTGGGGCTGCGTTCGGCCGAGGTCACCGCACTGGAGTTGAGTGACATCGATTGGCGTGCTGGCGTGCTCACGATCCGCGGCAAAGGCGACCGCCTTGGGTGCGGCTACCGCTGCCCGAGCAACCTGGTGCCGCGATCGCAGCTTGGCTGATCGAGGGCCGTCCCACCGGCGGACAGGAACGGGCGGTCTTCACCACGGTCCGTGGCCCGGCTCGAGCACTGGGTCCGGAATCGGTGCGAGCGGTCATGGCCCGTGCTTGCGTTAGGGCCGGTCTGCCGCGGGTCGGTACTCACCGGTTCCGGCACACGCTGGCCACCGATATGCTGCGCGCGGGAGCGTCGTTGCCGCAGGTCGGGCAAGTGTTACGGCATAGGTCGCTGCTGTCCACGACGATCTATGCGAAGGTTGACCAGAACGCGTTGCGCCCCTTGGCGCGCCCCTGGCCTGGGAGCGTGTCATGAGTACGCTGCGAGAGGCTGCGAGCGAGTACCTGCAGATGCGCCGGGCGCTGGGCTTCAAGTTGACCACCTTCGGGCAGCGGCTGATGAGCTTGGTGGCCTATTGCGAAGCCCGCAACATCGAGCACCTCACCGCAGCGATCGCGTTGGAGTGGGCCATCACGACACCACGGTCGTGCGATCCGGTCCACCACGCACGTCGACTCGACGTGGCCCGGATCTTCGCCCGCCATTTGGCTATCATCGACCCGGCTACGGAGGTTTCTGGACTCGATGTGCTGCCACACCGTTACCGGCGTGCGGTTCCCTACCAGTACTCGCCCGAGCAGATCGAGGCGTTGATCGAGGCTGCGGCAACACTGCAGCCAGCGATGCGGGCAGCGACCTGGCGCACGCTGATCGGGCTGTTGGCCGTGACCGGTATGCGTGATGGCGAGGCCGCCAGGTTGTGCCACGACGACGTCGACCTGGGCGAGGGGGTCGTCACGATCACGGAGTCGAAGTTCACCAAGTCCCGTCTGGTCTACCTCCACCCCACGACCGTGACTGCGCTGAGGCAATACGTGACCACTCGTGATCGTCTCGTCCCTGAACCCGCATCGGAGAAGTTTTTCGTGAACGGGTGGGGCAGGCCGCTGACGGCAACCAACCTGTCGCATACCTTCGCTCAGGTCCGTGAGGTTGCCGGGCTCCAGGGTCTTCGTGCTGGCCAGGATCCGCGGTTGCACGACCTGCGGCACACCTTCACGATCACCACGATGCTGGACTGGTACCGCGACGGTGGCGATGTCCAGGCACGGCTACCGGTGCTGTCGACCTGGCTCGGACACGTCGATCCGAAGTCGACCTACTGGTACCTGCAGGCCGTTCCCGAACTCCTCGCGTTGGCCGCAGCCCGACTCGACCCCGAGGACCCCGGGGAAGGCGACACGCCGGCTGCTGGGGAAGGTGAGCGGTCGTGACCGCGCCGACGACGTCGGTGATGGCGGCACTACTCCAGGGATTCTTCACCGACAGGCTGGCCATACAGCGACAAGCCAGCGGGCACACGATCGCTGCCTACCGCGACGCGGTCCGGCTCTTGCTGATCTTCGCCAGCCACCGGCACGACAAGCAGCCAGCAGAACTGAGCCTGGGCGATCTGGACGCCGACACCATCGCTGCGTTCCTAACCCACCTCGAAACCAATCGCCGTAACAGCGCGGCCACCCGCAACGCCCGACTGGCCGTGATCCACTCCTTCTACCGCTACGCGATGCCCAAGGCACCCGAACACGCCCTATTAATCAGCCAGGTCCTCGCGATCCCGCTCCGCCGACGCGAACGCGCGATCGTGTCCTGGCTGAACGAAACAGAAACCGAGGCCTTGATCGCGGCACCGGATCGCTCGACCTGGCACGGCCGCCGTGACCACGCCCTGCTGCTCCTCACCGTCCAGACCGGACTACGCGTCGCCGAGCTCACCAGTCTGACCTGCGACGACGTGACCACCGGCCCCGGAGCGGCCGTCCGCTGCCACGGCAAGGGACGTAAGGACCGAGCCACACCGCTGGCCAAGCAGACCGCTGCCATCATCGACGTCTGGCTGCACGAGAGGGGTGGCCCTGCGGATGCGCCGCTCTTCCCGACCCGCCGCGGGACCCGCATGTCAACTGATGCCGTCGAGCGGCTCGTGGCCAAGCACGCCGCCACCGCCGCCCACGAGTGCCCTTCGATCAAGTCCAAGACCGTGACGCCGCATACCCTGCGCCA
>JAAYVP010000113.1 GCA_012517115.1 Brooklawnia sp.
CTGCCAGGCTTCCTGGAGTTCGCCCGCGACTGCGTGCTGGTTGCACACAATGCGCGATTCGACATCGGCTTCCTGAAACGAGCCTGCGAGCAGCACGGGCAGGCCTGGCCCGCCCCGGCAGTGATCGACACCGTCGCTCTAGCCCGCCAGGCCCTGCTCGCTGATGAGGTGCCCAACTGTAAGCTAGAAACCCTCGCGCGGCACTTCCGCGCGGCCACCCAACCCAACCATCGTGCCCTCTCAGACGCCCGCGCCACCGTCGAGGTGCTGCACGGTTTACTGGAAAGGGTCGGCAACCTTGGCGTGCTCACCTTGGAAGATCTCAAGGAGTTCGAGCATCGGGTTTCGCCACAGCGCCGCGCCAAGCGTGTCTGGGCGCAGACACTCCCAGAATCGCCGGGCGTCTACGCGTTCTTCGCCGAGCGACCCGGTCAATCCCGACAGGTGCTGTACGTCGGCAAGTCGACCAACATTCGACGGCGGGTGCGCAGCTACTTCACCTCATCCGAAACCCGCCCCCGGATGGACGAGATGGTGCGTGTCGCGACAGGGGTGGACGCGTTGGTCTGCGCCACCGACCTTGAGGCGGAGATCCGCGAACTACGCATGATCGCCGCACATTCCCCGCGCTACAACCATCGCTCGCGCCGACAAGACAAGGTGGTCTGGGTGAAGCTCACCACCGATCACTGGCCGCGCCTGTCCGTCGTCGGATCGGTCGCCGATGACCAAGCTACCTACTGGGGTCCGTTCACTTCCAAGGTGGTGGCTCAGGAAGCCTGCCAGGCTCTCTACGACGCCTATCCGATCAGGCAGTGCACCATGCGCATCGGCCGCAACTCGTCCCAGGCGGGCTGTGCCTTGGGTGAACTCGGCAAGTGCCTGGCCCCATGCACCGGCACCGACCACGCGGCATACCTCGCCATGGTGGAACAGGTCCGCCGTGCAATATCCAGTGACCTGCGCCCCACGCTGTCGTCGGTCGGGCAACGAATCGCGAAGCTGGCGAGCCAGCAACGCTTCGAGGAAGCCCAGGTGCTCACCGACCGGTTGCGATGCTATGCGTCGGCCACCCAGCGTTGGCATCGTCTGGTCGGGTTGTCCCGGTGCCCGCAGATCGTGGCGGCGCGTTGGGTGCCGAGCCCGGCACCGGCGCCGGGCTGGCAGATCCACGTCATCCGGCATGGTCGTCTGGCTGCGGCGGCCACTGCGGCGCCCGGCCAGGCCCCGCGTCCGGTGGCGGACGACGCCGTCCGGCTGGCCGAGACAGTGCTACCGAGCCCCCACCAACTGCCCGCAGCCTCGGTCGAGGAGGCCGAACGCATCGCGGCCTGGCTGGAGCGTCCTGGGGTGCGGCTGCTGGAGATCGACGGCGACTGGTCGATGCCGCTGCACTCCGGCCTGAACGAGGCAGACCTGCCCAGGTTGGCCCTCGGGGCCGGCAGCACCGGCTGGGCCTAGAATCGGCCCATGATCACCGCCATCGTCTTCGTCCACGTCAAGTCGGATCAGATCCCCGAGGTTGCCGAGCAGATCGCCGCACTCGAGGGCGTCAGCGAGGTCTACTCGGTGACCGGACGCATCGATTTGATCGTCATGGTTCGGGTGCGTGACTTCGAAACCGTGGCCGACGTGATCTCAGACCGGATCAGCAAGGTGCCGGGGGTGCTAGACACCACCACGCACCTCGCGTTCCGGGCGTTCAGCCAGCACGATCTCGAATCCACATTCTCACTCGGTGTCGGCGATTGATGCCTGACCGCCCAGTTTAACGCTCACCTGGTGGGTGCCCGCCGATCGGTCGAGGTCGATGATCGCCGCACCGTTGACCACCGGCACCGGCTGCTGATCGACGACGCACTCCACCACCACCCGTCCCAGCTCTGGTTCACCTTGAATGTCGATGTCGTAGCAGGCGTCACCGTGCTCAAAGCGGACACTCGCGTAGCCCCAATCGGGCGGCAGACAGCACCGAATCTCTAGCCGCTCGCCGTGGCGCCGCAGCCCGAGGATGGCCTCCAGACCGGCGCGGTACAGCCAGCCGGCCGACCCGGTGTACCAGGTCCAGCCGCCGCGCCCGGCAAATGGCCCGACTGAGTAGACATCGGCCGCGAGCACGTAGGGCTCCACCCGGTAATCTTCGGCTGCCGTGGCATCTAACGCGTGATTCACGGGGTTGATTAGCTGGAATGCCTCGCCTGCACGATCGTCGCGGCCCAGGGCCGCCCAGGCGAAGATCGACCACACCGCGCCATGGGTGTACTGGCCGCCGTTCTCTCGTACCCCCGGGGGGTAGGCCCTGATATAGCCGGGGTCGGGTTCCGAGACGTCGAACGGCGCAGTGAACAGCCTGATCAACCGATGGTCGTGATCGACGAGGTGGTCGTACGCGGCGTCCATGGCGCGAACGACTCGTTCCGGGTGCGCAGCGTTCGAAAGCACCGCCCAGCTCTGCACGATGCCATCGATCTGGCATTCGGCGCGTCCCGATGAGCCTAGCGGGGTACCGTCATCGAAGTAGGCCCGCCGGTACCACTCGCCGTCCCAGCCTGCCTCCTCAAGGGCTTCCAACAAGCGTTGTTGTTCCGCCAGCGCCTGGGCTGCGAATGACTGGTCTGCGCGTCGGCGGGCAAGCGGCAGGAAAGCAGTCAGTGTGGTGTGCAGGAACCAGCCCAGCCAGACGCTCTCGCCGTCACCGGCGGCACCGACTCGGTTCATGCCATCGTTCCAGTCGCCCGTGCCCATCAGCGGTAGCCCGTTGCGTCCATAACGGAAGGCATGCTGCAGACCAAGCACGCAATGGTCGTAGAGACTCGCGGTACGCCCCGACTTCTGGGGTGTGAAGAACTTCTCGTCTTCGTCGGTGCCGAGCAGGTCGCCGTCAAGGAAGCCGACTTGCTCGTCCAGCACCCCGTAGTCCCCGGTCACGTCGATGTAACGGGCGACGGCGTGGGCCAACCAGACCACATCGTCGCTGATCCGGGTGCGTACCCCCGCTTCGGTGGCCGGCAGCCACCAATGCTGGACGTCGCCCTCAGCGAATTGGCGTCCAGCAGCCCGCAGCAGGTGCTCTCTGGCCAACTGCGGATCGATCAGCACGACTGCCATCGAGTCCTGCAGTTGGTCACGGAAGCCGTAGGCGCCCGATGCTTGGTAGTAGCCGACGCGGGCCAGCATCCGGCATGCCATCGTCTGATACAGCAGCCAGCCGTTGACCATCACATCGAACGAGCCGTCCGGGGTGCTGACCTGCACCTTGCCGAGCAGCTTTCGCCAGTGCGCACGCACCTGGTCGAGGAGAGCACCGAGGTCATGGCCGCGGTAACGCCCGAGCAGGGCACGCACCTCGGCCAGGTCTACGCCGGCACCCAAGAGAATGGGGAATTCGATGCTCTCCCCCGGCTCAAGCCGCACCGGCCGTTGCATCGCCAGACACGGGTCGAGGCCCGCCCCGACCCGGTTGGACAGAGGCTCGGTGCGAGTGACCGCGTGCGGCAGCCGCGCCGACGCTGTCGGGCCCAAGAATTCCGCCCGATCACCGGTCCATGATGTCTGGCGCCCACCCATATCGCAGAAAACCAACTGGTCGGCGTAGTCCACGCTAAACGGATTGCGCACCAGCAGAGCCGAGGTCACCGGATCGGATTCGGTGATCAGGTGCCGAGCGGTCAGGTCGCGGTGCTGCCCCAGCACCACCTCGGCATAGCTGGTCACCGTCAACCGCATCCGGCGCCGGGAGTTGTTGGTCAGCTTGAGCAAGTTGATCTTTACCGAATCGTCCAACGGCACGAAGACGGTCTGCTCCATCGCCAACTCAGGACCCTCAAAGCTGTACTTGGTGTACCCGAATCCGTGCCTGGTGATGTGACGACCGTCCTCGGCCACCGCAGCGGCCGGCGACCAGATCGCGGCAGTGTCGTCGTCGCGAACGTAGATCGCCTCACTCACCTGGTTCGTGACGGGGTCGTTGCGCCAACTAGTGAGCTGGTTGTCACGGCTGTTGCGCCACCACGTGCAACCACCACCCTCGGCGGTCGCCAAGAACCCAAATTGTTCGTTCGCGACGACGTTGGTCCACGGCGCCGGGGTTGGCTGACCACGATCGGAGATCACCACGTACTCGTCACCGTCGTCGTTGAACCCACCGAAGCCATTGAAAAAGTGCAGGTCGGCTGTCACTTCAGCGGGCAGCAGCGGCGCGCCAAGGCTCGTGCGGGGCAGCGCATGCAGTCGTCCCCCGCCAACCTGCTGTTCGAGCCTCGGCGGTAACTGCTGGCTGATCGAACCCCGACGGGCCACTAGGACGACCGCCGCTGTGCCGAAGAGCGCGGCGATCGCCTCCGCCGCGACCTGGTCCCTCCGCACCACGAAGATGCGCCCGGTGGAGTCGGGGTGCCCGGTGCGCAAAGAGATCGAGTGGGCCACCGACTCCAGGTCCAGTTGCAGTTCCTGGGCGTAGCTGGTCGCCTGCTCGTTCAGCAGCACGACATCGACTGCGAAGCGGCGTGCGCGCCAGAACTCGAACGCGTGCACCACCTCACGTACCAGGGCCATGTCGGCGGCGTCCTGAATGCGC
>JAAYVP010000114.1 GCA_012517115.1 Brooklawnia sp.
CTTCCTCGCCCACCCAGCCAACGGACGTCTCCGCGACGGCCTCGCCGACGGCAGCCTCCGCGAGGCCGACATCAACCATGGCCTGCTGCGGATCATCTACCGGCTGCTCTTCACCTTCGTCGCCGAGGACCGCGGCCTGCTGCTCGCCCCGGACGCCAGCGTCCAGGCGCGGGCACGCTACCGTGACTACTTCTCCACCGCGAGGCTGCGCCGCACCGCCCGACGGCGACGAGGCACCCGCCATACCGACCAGTGGCGCGCCCTAAACATCGTCTGGGATGGCCTCGGTTCCCCAGACGGCCGCCCCGAACTCGGCCTGGTCGGCATCGGGGGGCTGTTCGAGTCCGGCGCGCTCGACCTGTTCCGCGACTACGATCTCGCCAACGAGGCCCTGCTCAAGGCGGTGCGACAACTCAGTCTGGTCAGCGAACCCGGCTCCGGAGTGAAGCGCATAGTCGACTACCGCAACCTTGGTGCCGAGGAGCTCGGGTCAATCTACGAGGCGCTACTGGAGTTCGTCCCATCGTGGAACCCAGAGAAGCGGATCTACGAACTGCTGTCGGCAGCAGGCAATGACCGCAAGTCGACCGGCTCTTACTACACCCCCACTTCGCTGATCGACTGCCTGCTCGACACCGCGCTCGACCCGGTGCTTGACCGCGCCGAACGCGAGGCAGATCCGGAGACCGCCCTACTAGCCCTGAGCGTTTGCGACCCCGCCTGCGGCTCGGGGCACTTCCTTGTCGCCGCCGCCCGACGGATCGCCAAGCGCGTAGCGGCCATCCGCACTGGCGACCCCGAACCCCCGCCCGAACGGGTTCGCGAGGCCCTCGGCGACGTGGTCGGCCGGTGCCTCTACGGCGTCGACCTCAACCCGCTCGCCGCCGAATTGGCCAAGGTGTCGCTGTGGCTGGAGACACTCGACCCCGGACGCCCGCTCGCCCTATTGGACGCCCAGATCAAGGTCGGTAACTCCCTCATCGGCGCCACCCCGGCGCTGTTGGCCGAGGGCATACCCAACGAGGCCTTCGTGGCACTCGAGGGAGACGACAAGAAGACGACCGCGGCTCTGAGAAAGCAGAACGCCCGCGAGCTAGCCGGCCAGGACGAACTCCCCGGCGACACCGGCACCATCTGGGAGGCTCGCCTCGCCGAACAAGTCAAGGAGATCCTCGGCAGTGAACGCGCCGCCTCCCTCGCCGAGGTGCACGCTCGCGCCCAGCGACTCCAGACGGTTGAGGCCGATCCCACCCTGCAACGTCAGCGACTGGTCGCGGACGCCTGGTGCGCAGCCTTCGTCTGGCCGAAGCATCCCGGAGGGCCCAAAGCGGTAACCGACCACAGTCTCCGGGCGCTGGAACGCGGCGAGACGCTGCCTGCCGAGACAATGACCACAATCGGCGACCTGGTCTCGGAGTACCGGTTCTTCCACTGGCACCTGGAGTTCCCGCACCTGTTGCATCCCGGCGGCGATCACGACGGCCCCGGCTGGAGCGGCGGCTTTGACGTTGTTCTCGGGAATCCCCCGTGGGAGCATGTTGAACTCAAGGAGCAGGAGTTCTTCGCCGTGCGTGACCCAGAGATCGCCGTCGCGTCAGGCGCCCGACGAAAGCGGCTGATCGACGACCTGCCGCGCACCAACCCAACGCTTGCAGGAGCTTTCGCTGCTGAGAAGCGCCATATCGATGGGTCACGCCATTTCCTGTCGGCTTCGGCCCGCTACCCGCTCTGCGGCCGAGGTCGCATCAAGACCGATCCCCTGTTCGCTGAGCTGGGCCGTCACGTCATCGAAGCGGGCGGGCGGTTCGGGATGGTCCTCCCAACCGGCATCGCCACCGACGCGACCACACAGTTCTTCTTCAAGGATCTGGTGCAAAAGGGCAGCCTCGCCAGCCTCTACGACTTCGAGAACCGCAAGCCGTTGTTCGACGGGGTGGATAGTCGCTTGAAGTTCTGCCTGCTCACGCTGGCTGGTGGAGGTCGCCGGGAACCGAAGGCCGAGTTCGCATTCTTCGCCCACGACCCGAGCGACCTGCTCAAGCGCGACGCCCGCTTCGAACTGACCCCCGAGGAAATCCAGCTGCTGAACCCCAACACCGGCACGTGTCCGGTCTTCCGGACTCGGCGGGACGCCGAGATCACCCTCGGCATCTATCGCCGCGTACCGGTGCTGATCAACGAGAACGATCCAGTCAACGGTAACCCGTGGGGAATTCGTTTCATGCAGGGTTTGTTCAACATGACCACCGACTCCCACCTCTTCCACACCCGCGAGGAACTCGAGGCCGACGGCTGGACGCTCAACGGAAACGTCTTCGAGCGCCCCGTGAGCGGGGGGGGGAATGAACTAATGCTGCCGCTGTATGAAGCGAAGATGCTCCACCTGTACGACACCCGCTGGGCGACCTATGAGGCGGACGGTTCCACTCGCCTGATGACCGCTGATGAGAAGGCCAAGCGACTCAATCCGATGCCGCGGTACTGGGTTGGAGAACAAGACGTTGACTGGAAGGTGGGTGACCGTGGCCGTCATAGGGGCTTTATCGGCTGGCGGCGCATCTGCCGGGCAACTGACGCTCGAACCCTCATTCTGGCTCAAGGGCCACGAGTGGGTTACGGTGACAGCTGGTTCCTGGCCGTCCCTGACCACGGCCTTTCCGAGATTCAGGCGCTGGGCTCATCGCATGCCGCCGATTACGTCTCGCGCCAGAAACTGGGCGGTACGAACATGAACTTCTTCACGTTCATGCAACTGCCAATGCCACGCCCCGAACAAGTCGCGTCCGCCGAGCTGCCCTTTGATAGGCCGCTTCCCGGTTGGCTCGGGGTTAGGGTCGACCGGCTGAACGGGTGGATCGTCGACGAGCTGGAGCGTGCGCACGTCCGTGCGGAGCTCGACGCGGCCGCCTTCCACCTCTACGGGCTCACCCGCGATGAAGTGTCACACGTGATGGATACCTTTCCCATCGTGAAGCGCAAGGACGAAGCCGCCTTCGGCACCTACCGCACGAAGGAGCTGATCCTGGCCGCTTACGACGCAATGGCGGAGGCTAAGGCTTCCGGACAGGTCTACCGAGCCCCGTGGGCACAGGAGGTCACCACATGACGCAAACCGTCGAACGGATGCTCCCGCTCTACGAGGCGAAGATGATCCACCAGTACGACCACCGCTGGGCCACCTACGAGCCGGACGGCACGGTCCGCGATGTCACGCTCGTCGAGAAGCAGGATTCGTCGTTCGTGGCGCTGCCCCGCTACTGGGTGCGCGAGGAGGTGGTCCGAGACCGCCTGGGTGACCGCTGGGACCGGGATTGGCTCCTGGGATGGCGCGACATCTGCCGCAGCACCGACGAGCGCACCATGATCGCGACCATCAACGGCGAGGGTGCAAGCCCGGAGGGTGGCACGTTGCTGGCCTTTCCCGAGCCGCCAGTCGGTGCCCCGGCCCTCCTTGCCATCTGGAACTCGTTCGCGTTCGACTTCGTGGCTCGTCAGAAGGTCGGCGGCACCCACCTTAAGTACTTCACGATGCGTCAATTGCCCGTGCCTGCTCCCAGCCAGATGGCCACCCACGTCCCGTGGGCTCGCAACGCCTCGTGGGAGGCGTGGCTGTCAGTTCGGGTCCTTCAGCTGCTGTTGGACGCCCACGATATGTCGCCGGTGGCCGAGGGCTTTGACATGGACCAGACAGGACTGGCCTGGGACCCGGAGCGTCGACGGCGGCTTCGCTCCGAGTTGGACGCCGCGGCTTTCCACCTTTTCGGCATAGCGCGCGACGACGTGGACTACATCATGGACACGTTCCCGATCGTGCGGCGCAAGGACGAGGCGGCGTTCGGCTCCTACCGGACCAAGGAACTCATCCTGGAGGTCTTCGACGCCATGCAGGCAGCAATCGACTCCGGGACGCAGTTCGTTTCGACCCTAGATCAGGACCTGCCGCATGCCTGAGCCACACCAAGACACAAAGACGGCCCTCGTTGGAGGGCCGTCGGGCCAACAGCGCGAGCCGCTGGCGGGGATGAGATGATTGTAACACTGAGTTGCACGCGACGTCCATGAAGGGGATGCAGTGGCGGAACGTCTGAACGTCTACGTTGACGGCTTCAACCTCTACCACGGCATACATGACCAAGCCGGATGCCGCCTGCTGTGGTTGGACCTGGTGGCGTTGGCCGTGAGCCTGCGACCGCGAAGCGCCTTGGGGCACGTCCACTACTTCACTGCAGCCGTCGACGGCCAGCCCGAGGCGTTGCGGCGACAGCAGATCTACCTGAACGCGCTGAGCACCCACGGTGGCGACAGGCTCACCATAACCATGGGCCGTTACCAGAAGAAGACCCTGACCTGCCGGAAGTGTTCCGCGTCGTGGGTCCATCGCGAGGAGAAGGAGACAGACGTCAACATCGCCGTTCAACTCGTCGTCGATGCCGCGAGCGATGCGATGGACGCCGCCCTCATCATCAGTGCTGACAGTGATCTCGTTCCCGCGATCAAGGCGGCCAGGGCTTTGAAGCCCATGCTCTTCATGGCTGCCGCCTTCCCGCCCAAGCGATTCTCGGCAGAGCTCAAGAACCTGATGCCTGCGTCCTTTCACATCGGCCTCGACAAGCTACGCAGTTCGCAACTTCCGGGAAACGTCACCACCGCTGACGGACTTACGTTCAGCCGGCCAGCGAAGTGGGCGTGAACCCGGGGGGTCTGAAAGCCAAGGGCTCTGGTACGCACAGAGTGAGTACGAACGGGATGGGTCGGTTCGCACCAGTGGTCAAACCGAGGAGGCACTTCGCGATAGCAAAGACGGAACAATGGAGCCGAGGTGTTGCCCCGAGCTGGTCGCAACCCTGCGAAAGGCCGCCGAGCTCCAGGGTCAGGACCTGACATCCTTCGTCTTGGGCGCGGCTCGAGAGCGGGCACGCAGCGTGCTGCGGAAGACCGCGTCCCGCCTGCCTCGCGAACGTGATCCAGCTAGAGAAGGCCCTGGACGCCCGCCTACCGTCGTTCCGCAGTGGCTCGGCTCTTCGGCGGCGTGCGAGCCCGACATGACGCTCAGCCCTGAGGCCCTTAGCATCGGAGGGACGCCGAATAGGGGGGCCGATGACCGAGGTTGCGAACGAGCCGGTGAGACAGGGACTACTCGCGCGGGCTGCTCTGGACGTCCTGGACGAGGCCGGAGCCGCGGTGCCGAGGTCCGAGGTGCTTCGGCGGGTGGCTGAGCGAGTCAGTCTGACGCCCTACGAACTGGACCCGCCTCGTCCTGGGAGTCACGGTCGCCGCTGGGAGAAGCACCTGTCGTGGGCCAGCACCGAAATGCGAGCGGCCGGGTGGATAGACAAGTCCGCTGCTGGTTGGGCGATCACGGACGAGGGGCGTCGGGTTCTGCAGGAATCCACCTCGGACGGGTTGGGGCTGGCAGCCCGGGCGGCAGCCGCCTACCGGCGCCACTCCAAAGCGAGGAAGGCCGCTGATGCCGGGCCTAGCCACACACGGATCTTGGAGGCCGCGCTGGAGTTCCTGGAGCCGGGTCAGTGGACTAGCTACAGCGACCTCGCAGCCGTTGCTGGGACGACCGTCCAGTCGGTGGGCTCCGTCATGAATGCCACCACCGTCGAGGGTGCCCATCGCGTCCTCAGCAACGACGGCCGCCCTGTCCCTGGATTCAGGTGGGCTGACGGGCGATCCGGCCTCCAGCGCGACGCGCTGGAGGCCGAGGGGGTGACTTTCAACGCGGATAATGCAGCCAGTGAAGCCCAGCACGTCCGAACCGAGGACCTGCGTGAGTTCCTGGAGGAGCAGGGCCTGTTGACCCCGCCACCACGGCGAGCGTGGCTGGTGCGTGGATCGTCGGTGGATGGCCACGACTTGATTCCAAGCTGGCGCAATCAGGGGTTTGCCTCGCTGCGGGCGTCCAAGCTGCGCGAGGTCGAGCCGGGCATCTCGCGCGACGAGTTGAAGGCCATCGTCAACGACGACTACTCGCAGACGTCGTACGCGGCCAAGGCGGCGAAGGTCGACGAGTTCCACGCCTTCTTGGCACGCATGCAGGTCGACGATCTCATCGCGACCACCAGCCAAGGCCAGCTCTTTGCTGGCAAGATCACCGGTCCGGCGGAGTACGTCAAATCGCCCGACGGCCTGTCGAACCTGCGCCGCGATGTGGCCTGGGCGTCCGAAGGTGTGGACTACGCCGAACTACCCGGCGAGGTGAAGGCGCGGCTGCAGATCCAGTACGACGTGGTCGAGATGACGCAGCAGCTGGAGGTCCTCGAAAAGCTGCTGGTCACCCAACAAGACAACGTGGCACCCGCGGCCGCCGTGCCGGTGCTGGAGGTGCAGCTGGTCCTTCCGGATGCCAGCGACGACCTGGCCAGCAGCCTGCACGTTGAGCGGGAATGGCTGCAGGAGTGCGTCGACTTGCTTCGGGATCGACCGCAGTTGATCTTCTACGGTCCTCCGGGCACCGGGAAGACCTACATCGCACAGCATCTGGCTCACCATC
>JAAYVP010000115.1 GCA_012517115.1 Brooklawnia sp.
ACGCACCCAAGAAGCACTGCGGTTCGCCACCGACGAGTTGCGCGCAACCCAGCGGCAGCGCGATGGCGTCCTCGCTGCTGTGGAAGAGCCGGCGGTCGCGGCCCTGTTGCTGGGGAAGGCGTCCCAGGCCGCTGAACGGGGTGTGACTCTCGAGATCGACGCGGACGCGCACTTGCCCGCCGACGTCCTGCCCGCTCGCGAGTCGGTTACCATCTTGGGAAACCTGATCGACAATGCGATCGAGGCGGTGGTGCAGGCTCCCAACCTGCCCGAGCGAACAATCGTGGTGGATGCGCAGGTGGACGGCGCGCAGGTGCTGCTGACGGTCAGCGACACCGGCCCGGGGCTGACCGAGGAGGCCGCGGAGCATGCCTTCGAGCGCGGGTGGTCCACGAAAGCAGTGAATGGTCCGGCTGGCCGAGGGATCGGATTGGCGCTGGTGCAACAAACCGTTGAGCAGCTGGGTGGGTACATCGCAGTCTCGGGCCCTCCAGGGGCGACCTTCGTGGTGACGCTGCCCGTTCACGAGTCAGCAAGAGCAGAGGAGCACCGTGGATAACCTGAGGGTGCTGGTCGTCGACGACGAACCCCTGTCGGCTCGCGGCCACGCTGAGTATGTCGCACGGGTGCCGGGCTTCGTGGTGGCCGCGACGGTGGGGACTGTTCGTGAGGCGATCCAGACGCTCTCGCACGGGCAGATCGACCTGATTCTGCTCGACCTCAATCTGCCAGATGGTCACGGGCTGGACATTGCCCGCGCCATCCGCGCTGCCGGACGACCCGTCGACATCTTGACCATCACTGCCGGACGTGAGGTGGAACTGGTGCGCGCTGCGGTTTCGCTCGGGGTGGTGGGCTACTTGCTCAAGCCGTTCACCTTCGCCGACCTGCGCGAGAGACTCGCAGCCTACCGGCGTTATCGCGAGGGCATCGCCTCGACGACCACCGCGAGCCAGTCGGGTGTCGACGAGTTCTTCAGGGACCTGCGGCGTCCCATGACTGTCGGCGGGCTCCCCCCGAAAGGGCTTGCCGGGAACGTACTTGATCGGGTCATCGAGCTGCTTCGGGAAGCCCGCCCAGAAGGGCTTTCCGCGTCAGAAGTGGGCACGGCTCTAGGGATGTCGCGCGTCTCCGCGCGTCGCTACCTGCAGTATTTGGCCGATGAAGGACGCGCTGGTCGAGGCCAGCGCCTGGGCGGATCCGGGCGTCCTGAGGTCACCTTCGAATGGCGGGACTGAATCGTTGGGTTATCACGCCGCCAGGGACGCCGAGGTCAAAGAGCGTGCCGATTTCCGGCCGTCTGCGCAGGAAAACCGACACGATCGAGCCTCATCCTGTCCCACAGGGCGCATCAGGCCTTCGGACGGGGGCCCTCACCCAAAGAGCGTGCCGATTTCCGGCCGTCTGCGCAGGAAATCCGACACGAACCGGCGCCGGCTGGTGCGGAACGACCATTGCGGAGCAAGTTAGGGAAGACTAACCTGACTCTATTGAGCGGAATTCGGTGACACCCGACCCTAGGGAGCCGACATGTCGAAAACCCGCAGACTCGAAGGGCCCCCACGTCTCATCCGGTCCGCAGGGGCGACGGGACCGGAACCAACCCGATTCTGGGGTCAGTGGTC
>JAAYVP010000008.1 GCA_012517115.1 Brooklawnia sp.
AACGGCGTGCCCACCGGCGAAGCGATCGATTTCATCCGAGACTGGGTGGCGTCGCGCCGCAACGACGACCCGAAGGCCGACTCCTGAGATGACCGAACCAACCACCCCGCAAATCGTCGATGCAGGTGATCTGCCCGGGCACCCGGATGCCCTGCAACGGTTGTGGACGCCGTATCGCATGGTCTACATCGACGGCCAGGACAAGCCTGCCGACAACAGCGAGCACGAGTGTCCCTTCTGTCGAGCGCCAAGGCGCACCGATCCGGATGCCCTGATCGTGCACCGCGGGCTGAGCGCCTATGTGATCTGCAATCTCTACCCGTACAACCCAGGTCACCTGCTGGTCTGCACTTACCGGCACGTGTCTGACTACGTCGACCTCAGCACGGAGGAGACGCTGGAGATCGCCCAGCTCACGCAGAAGGCGATCCGGGTGATCCAGCATGTTTCGGCGCCGGCCGGGTTCAACCTTGGCATGAACCAGGGCGCCGTCGCCGGTGCGGGTATCGCAGCGCACCTGCACCAACATCTGGTGCCTCGTTGGCAGGGCGACTCGAACTTCCTGCCGGTGGTGGGACGCACCAAGGCGCTGCCGCAGTTCCTGGCCGACACGCGCAAGCTGTTCGCTGACGCCTGGACCGACCTGTTCGGGTCGACCGCATCGGACGGTCTGGATGCTTGAGAACCTGCGGTCGGGCGTCACCAAAGTGATCCTGCCGGTCTGCCGGTGGCTGCTCCGGATCGGGGTGAAACCCGACGCGGTCACCTGGGCCGGCACCATCGGCACCGTGGTGGTCAGCATGGTCTTCTTCCCGCAGGGCTGGCTTTGGCAAGGCGTGGTTGTGCTGGTCTTGTTCATCTTCTCCGACTTACTCGATGGCACGATGGCCCGCGAATCCGGGCGCAGCTCGAAGTGGGGCGCCTTTCTCGACTCCACCCTGGACCGGATCGCCGACGGTGCTGTCCTTGGTGGCTTGGCACTCTACTTAGCGGGTCCGGCCGGCTCGGTGCTGTGGTGCGGCGTCGCGATCGGGGCGCTGGTCTTCGGCCAGGTCACCTCGTACAGCAAGGCGCGCGGCGAATCACTAGGTATCCCGGTCCACGGCGGGCTGGCCGGACGCGCTGACCGGCTGTTCCTCAGTCTGCTTGGCGCGCTGCTCACTGGGCTGGGGGTCGCCTGGGCGCTGCCTGCCGCCATGGCGGTGCTGTGCGTTGCTGGTGCGATTACTGTCGGTCAGCGGATGGTCATCGTCCATCGAGCCATCCAGCAGCCCGATGTCCAGGAAGCCCGATGAGTTCGTTGGACTCGGCACCGACTCAGATGCGTTTGCTGAAGGCTGCTGCGCACATCCCGCGAGTGATCTGGTGGCCGCTGGGACAACTCGTCAGTCTCGTGCTGGCGGCGCGTCCCCCCAAGCCGCTCCGGCAGTGGGCGCTCAATGTCGGGGTGGCCACCGGACGGTCGCCAGACTTCTGGTTGCGGCGTGCCGCGCAGTTTTCTTGGATCCGCAACAGCGTCGGTTCGCTGCAACTGGGGCGTTGGAGTAAGCGGCGCATTCTCGACACCGTGAGCGTGGCCTCGGACGACCGGGCGCGCGTCCAGCGTCTGCATGCCGAACGCGGCGTGGTGCTGGCGTTGCCGCACATGGGAAGTTGGGACCTTCTGGGCGCCTACGGCTGCCTGATCGGACTGCCGGTCACTTCGGTGGCTGAGCGGCTGGCGGCCGGGCAGTTCGAGTACTTCCGTGATCTGCGCGCGGCCCTGGGTTTCGAGATCTACCCCTACGGCCAGCCGAACTTGGTGGCCGCGCTGTGCGACGATATCCGCCGTGGTCGGCTGGTCTGTCTGATCGCCGACCGGGACTTTGGGCGACGCGGGTTCCCGGTGCGCTGGCCGACTCCGGATGGCGGGCGTGATGTGACCCTGCCGGCCGGGCCCGTCATCGTCGCTCAACAGACCGGGGCGGCCTTGATGGGGGCCGCCGCCATATTCGAAGGGAATCGCCTGCACGTGGTCGTCGGCGAACAGATCACTGTTCGCGCCGGCACCGAAGGGGCCGAGCAGATGGCCCAGGAGCTCGTCGAGTTCTTCGCAGCCCAAGTCAACGCAAAGCCGACCGATTGGCACATGATGCAGAAGTTCTTCCCGGGAGTGGTCGCATGAGGATTGGATTAGTTTGCCCCTACTCGTTCCAACGGCCCGGTGGGGTACAAAACCACGTCCTGGGCCTGGCCGGTTGGTTGAAGAAGCAAGGCCATCAGGTGGCCATCCTGGCACCCGGTGAACCGCCTAGCGGAATGCTGGCCAGCTACGGCCTGGTCGACTCCGAATACACCACCGGCGGCAAGGCACTCCCGGTCAGGGCGAACGGCTCGGTCGCGCGCATCAACTTCGGTGTCGGGCCGGCTAGACGAGCCAAGGCTTGGCTGGACGCCGGCGACTTTGACGCGGTTCACCTGCACGAACCCATGACACCAAGCCTGGCTATCCTCGCCTTGTGGCTGACCGACCGACCGGTGACGGCCACCTTCCACACGAATGCGCCGACGGTCAAGGCCCTCAAACGACTCAACCAGCTGCTGCCCCAGTCGGTCAGACGGCTTGACTCAGCGATCGCGGTCTCCTCGGTGGCCGCCGAAGTCGCCAACATCCACACCGGGGTGTCACCCGTGGTGATCGGGAACGGGCTTGCCATCGAGGATTACGAGGCGGTGCCCACCACCGGGCGATGGCGAGGCGGCGACCATCCGCGGCTCACCTTCCTGGGCCGCTACGAAGAACCGCGGAAGGGCTTCCACGTCCTCACCGCCGCTTTACCTCTGATACGAGACGCGTTTCCCAACCTTGAAGTGGTGGTGATCGGCCACGGTGGCCGCATGTCGGTGGAAGGGGTGAAGTTCGTTGGCGGGGTGAACGACGCCGAACGCAACCGTTGGCTTGGGATCAGCGATGTCTACGTCGCACCGCAGACCGGGCGTGAGAGTTTCGGCATCGTGCTGATCGAAGCGATGGCGTGTGGTGCCCCGGTGGTGGCGTCCGAGCTGCCAGCTTTCGTCGAAGTCCTGTCGGACGAGGAGGGCCCGGTCGGGCACACTTTCCGGACCGGCAACTCCCAGGAGTTGGCCCGGGCGGCCATCGCCAGCCTGAAGGAACCCCGCGATCTTCGCCTGCAGCGGGGCCTCAAGCAGGCCGCCAGGTTCGACTGGTCGGTGATCGGCCCTCAGGTGCTGGCGATGTACAGGTTGGCGGCCGAGAACCGTTATCTGTCGGTCGACGAGGCAAGGGGACGCCGACACCATTGGATGGCTTAGGGTGGAGGCCGTGAGTCAGCCCGTCAAGCGTGACGCCGTCGAGGTCAGCAACCGGATCTGGACGATCCCGAACGCGCTGAGCTTCCTGCGGTTGCTCGGAGTGCCGGTCTTCTTCGTCCTCATCATCCGGCAGTACGACATTGCAGCTGTGGTGCTGCTCGCCGTTGCCAGTCTGACCGATTGGGTAGACGGCCGCATCGCGCGGCGGTTCAACCAGATCACTCGGCTGGGGCAGATGCTCGACCCGGCCGCCGACCGACTCTACATTTTCGCTACTGTGCTCGGGCTGGCGATCCGCGAGATCATCCCGTGGTGGCTGCTGGCACTGCTGGTTGGACGTGACCTCATGCTGGCCTTGTTCGTCCTGCCCGCGCTCAGGTCACGAGGTTACGCCAGTCTGCCGGTGAACTTCATCGGGAAGGCGGGCACCTTCTGCCTGCTCTATGCGCTCCCGTTGGTGCTGTTGGGCGCAGGGCCTTGGGTGATCTCGCCGGCGTCCCGCATCATCGGCTGGGCCTTCGCGATCTGGGGTGTCTATCTCTATTGGTGGGCAGGGCTGATGTATCTCAAGCAGAGCCGCGAGTTGGTCGGCAGAGCCCCCGCGAGTCCGGGGCGCTGACCGATGGGCGACGCGACAGATCGGCGCCCCCCGGACGTGACAGTCGTTACCGGACCAAGTGCCAGAACTGAGCGCGCGCTCGACGCGTCCATGGAGCTGCTCAACTCGATCCAACGTGACACGATCGATCCCGAATACGCTGCGGTCGCTTCGGGAGGGCACGGCCGCAGTCGTGCCCCGGTGCTGGTAGTCGTCATCGGGCTGATAGCTGGTTTGATGTTCACCACGTCGGGGCTTCGTGGCGGGCTCAGGGCGGCAGACGCTGTCAGCGCCCGCACCGAACTGATCACCCAGATCGACCAAACCGAGCAGCGCATCCAAGAGCTCCGCGCGCAGGGTAACCAGTTGAGCATCGAGATCGAGCAGATCGAGCGGGAGCAGTTGGGCGATGCCCACGTACTAAGCGAACCCGACCTGGTCTGGTCAGGTCTGATCTCGGTCTCCGGGCCAGGCATATTGCTGACAATCAGTGACAATCCCAAGGACGCCAACGGCACGATCGTCGACCAAGACCTTCGCGAGGTCGCGAACGGATTGTGGCTAGCGGGAGCGGAGGCGATCAGCATCAATGGCCATCGACTGAGCGCCCGCACCGCCATCCGACAGGCGGGTGCCGCGGTCACAGTCGACTACCGCTCCCTGACCACCCCCTACCGGATCGAGGCCATCGGGGATCCGGGGGCACTGGGGTCCGCGTTCACCGGCAATTCCGGCGGTTCCTGGCTGAGTTTCCTGAGCCGTAACTATGGGGTGACTTGGGCGATCGAGCGACGTAGCGAGCTTCTGCTAGGTCCCGACGCGGGCTTGGGCGTTGACCATGCGGGTGTAGCGTGACGCGAGAAGAAGGAGGCAGCCAATGCTGGCCATCATCGGTTTGATATTGGGCGTCGTCTTGGCGGTGGTCTTCCGGCCCGAGATGCCGTTCTGGTTACAGCCCTACCTGCCCATCATGATCGTCGCCGCCATGGACGCCCTAGTGGGCGCCGCCCGGGCTAGCCTTAAGCACACCTTCTCGGATCGGGTCTTCGCGGTCTCGTTCATCTCGAACGTGGCGATCGCCGCGGTCATCGTTTGGGTGGGCGACCTCATCGGAGTCGGCTCCCAGTTGTCGACAGCCGTTCTGGTGGTGCTGGGTATCCGTATCTTCACCAACGCCGCCGAGATCCGCCGGTCGGTGCTACGTGCGTGAGGCATGGGCGAAGTTCGTGCGACCCAGCCGGACACAGCTGGCCTGGGGCATCGCGTTGTGCCTGGTGGCACTGGCCGTGGTGGTCCAGGTTCAGTCCACTCAGTCCCGCGACCGGTACGCCGGCATGCGCGGGGATGACCTCGTCCAACTGCTGGACGGCCTCACCCAGGAGTCCGAGCGGTTGACCGACGAGGTCGCCGCACTGGAACGCACCCTTGAGGCCCTGCAATCGGGTGCCGACGCCGATGAGATCGCCCGTCAGGAAGCCCAACGAAGAGCCGACGGCCTAGCCATCCTCGCTGGCACGCAACCGGCAGTTGGCCCTGGGGTACGCATCACGATCTCGGCGCCCGAAGGGCGCATCACTGCCGACCTGATGCTGGATGCCATCCAGGAACTGCGGGACGCCGGGGCTGAAGTAATTGAGATCAACGACTCGATCCGGTTGGTGGCCCAGAGCTGGGTCAGTGAATCGCCGCAAGGCTTGCTCATCGATGATCAGTCGGTCGAACTGCCAATCGTCATCGAAGCTATCGGTGACCCGCACGCACTGGCGGAGGGGGCGCGCTTCCGGGGAGGTCTGGTGAGCCAGGTCGAGAGTCAGAAGGTCGGTGGTTCGGTGGCTATCGTGGAATCACCCGAAGTTGAAATCGCCAGCCTGCACCATCCTCGCGCGCCACGCTACGCCGAACCCGCGTAGCGCGCCACATCGAGTGGCGATAGCGTGTGCCTGACAGGACTGCGATTACCCCAGCGGAGGAAGCAATGAGTGAGTTGCCCGACGATCTTCGGTACAGCACGGAGCATGAGTGGGTGCGAGTGGAGGGCTCGGTGGCCAGGGTAGGAGTCACTGATTACGCTACCAGCGAGATGGGTGACATTGTCTACGTTTCGCTGCCGACGGTAGGTTCATCGGTGGTGGTTGGCGATGCTTGTGGCGAACTTGAGTCGACCAAGTCGGTCTCCGATGTTTTCGCCCCGGTCTCGGGTGTGGTGACCTCGGTGAACGACGCCGCCGCCGACGAGCCCGAATCAATCGGCGAAGACCCATATGGTGAGGGGTGGCTCTTCGATATCGAGCTGTCCGACCCGTCCGAGTTGGACGACCTGCTGGACGCCGATGGCTACGCCGAACTCATTGGGCAGTAGCCCCCGGTCGGCATGGCTCGACTAAACTGCACACATCCGTCCGTGAAGACAAGGAAACCTGGGATACCATGATCGATTGCAGCAAGTGCGGTCATTCCAACCCGGTGGGCAGCAACTACTGCTCCAAGTGCGGCAACGCAATGACACCTGCGGCATCCGCGTCCGAGACCACCCGCGTGATCGTCAACCCCGAAGAAGACCCTCGGACGCTCGAGATCAGCGCCGAGGACGCCGATGTACTCAGCAGTCTGCCAGCCGGAAACGCGCTACTGATCGTCACCCGAGGCCCGGATGTTGGGGCGCGTTACCTGCTCGACCAAGAGATCGTGACCGCCGGGCGCAGCCCCAAATCCGACATCTTCCTTGATGACATCACGGTCTCCCGGCATCACGCGGAGTTCGTGATGCGAGATGGCCAGGTGAACATCGTCGATAAAGGCAGCCTCAACGGCACCTACGTCAACCGCACCCTGGTCGACCAAGCCGCACTGCTACGTCCCGGTGATGAGGTGCAGATCGGCAAGTTCCGGATGCTCTTCTTCGTGAGTGAGCACGGGTTGCGCTGATGCCGGCGGCGGCCAAGCGCAGTATCGGTCAGGTACTCCCGTTACTGAAGAGCGAGTTCCCGGACATCTCGATCTCCAAGATCCGGTTCTTGGAAAGCGAGGGCTTGGTCGCTCCGGAGCGGGCGCCATCTGGCTATCGTCGATACTCAGAGGCCGACGTCGACCGGCTGCGTTACATCCTGCGGATGCAGCGTGATCATTACTTGCCGCTGAAGGTGATCCGCGAGAACCTGTCACTGATGGATCGAGGCATGGAGGCCCCTACCATCGAGACACCCGCCGCCCAGACGCCGGCCGTCACCTCCAACCCGATTGGCGTGCCCGAAGCCGGTACACCAGCGCAGCATCCGCGTCAACCGATCAAGCTGACTAGGCGCGAGTTGATCCAGGTCAGCGGTATTTCGGAGGCCACGCTGATCGAACTGGAGCGCCAGCAGATGGTCTTGCCTCGCCGCGGTTCGCTGTACTACGGACGCGAGGCCCTCACCGTGTGCGTGGTGGCTCGCAAGCTGCAGGGCTACGGGATGGACACCCGCCATCTGCGCGCCATCAAGCAGGCCGCTGAGCGAGAGGCCGGCCTGGTGGAGCAAGCGGTACGCCCGCAGTTGGTGCGCAGTGCCAACCCGGCGCAAACGCTGCGCGATGTCAGTCAGCTTGTGGTGCACGCCCACGCGGCCCTGATGTACACACTGCTCGAGGGCTAGGGTTGTCTCGTGATTGAGCTCGACATCATGGGGGTTCGGGTTGAGGTGCCGTCCAGCGCCCCGATGTTGCTGCTCAAGGAATCCGCTGGCCATCGATACCTGCCCATCTGGATCGGTGCGGCTGAGGCGTCGTCCATCGTGAACGCGTTGGAGGGTATCGTGCCGCCGCGGCCGATGACTCACGACCTGATGGCTGACCTGCTGTCGCAGCTGGGGCTGGTCGATGTGGAGGGCCGCATCACCAGCGTCGTAGATGGTACCTTTTTCGCCGAGTTGATCGTCGACGGCCGCACGATCAGCGCCCGGCCCTCCGATGTCGTGGCGTTGGCGCTGCGCGCCGGCTTCAAGGTCACCTGCACCCCGGAACTGATGGATCAAGTTGGGGTTGAGCTTTTTGAGCCGGCCGAGGACGAGGTGGAGAAGTTCCGGGAGTTCCTGGACCACGTCACCCCTGACGACTTCGAGCACTGAACAACCTTGTAAGGATCGATTGGGCGGATGCGGCTGGGTGGTCGGGCCGAACCGGTCGCGTGGCGGTGATTGCCCGGGATCGCGGCGCGACCTAACGTCATAGTCACCCCGGTGAAGTTACACTGCTGTGGTGAGGAGGATGGCATGAGCAGTCCGCAGGTGGAGCCCACCGCTGATGGCATGCAGGACGCCCTGTTCGATGGCGACTTCGGGCCTCTTCCTGACGACCTCGGTTTCCGTGGGCCGGTCGCCTGCAACCTCGCCGGGATCACGTACCGACAACTCGACTATTGGGCTCGCACCGGGTTGGTCAGCCCCGAGATCCGTGGTGCGGAGGGTTCGGGCACTCAACGGCTCTACTCGTTCCGCGACCTGCTGATGTTGAAAGTGGTCAAGAAGCTGCTGGACGCCGGCATCTCGCTTCAGCAGATCCGAACTGCGATCGAGCATCTGCGCAAGCGCGGGGTGCATGACCTGTCGCAGGTCACCTTGATGAGTGACGGCGTCTCGGTTTATGAATGCACCACCGACCACGAGGTCGTCGACCTGCTGCGTGGTGGTCAGGGCATGTTCGCGATTGCGCTCGGTGGTGTGTGGCGAGATCTGGAGGGCGTCCTATTGGCGATGCCTGCCGATCACGGCTCCGAAAAGCCTGCCCTTGATGAGCTCTCCCGGCGTCGTCAACAGCGGTTGGCCCACTGAGCCAGGAGTGCGTGACAGCCCCGAACGGTGAACGGCTACGCTGTGAGGCGTGTCTGAATCTGCCTTTGTCGCTCGTCATATCGGTCCTGACGCCGCCCAACAGCGGCAAATGCTGGAGTTCATCGGGTTGGCCAGCTTGACGGAGTTGTCGGACCGTGCGATGCCGCAGGACATCCGCTGCCTCGACCTGTGCCTTCCTCCAGCGCGATCCGAAGACCAGGTGCAGGCTCGGCTGGGCGAACTGGCGAGCCGGAACAACCCTGGCCGGGCGATGATCGGGTTGGGATATCACGGCACGGTGACGCCAGCGGTGATCCGGCGCAACGTGCTTGAGAACCCCACCTGGTACACCGCCTACACCCCGTACCAGCCGGAGATCAGCCAGGGTCGGCTGGAGATGCTGTTCAACTTCCAAACCATGGTGGCTGACCTCACCGGGCTGCCGATCGCAGGCGCCAGCCTGCTGGACGAAGCAACCGCGGTCGCGGAGGCGGCGGCGATGGCCCGCCGGATCACCAGGAGCGGCGAGGTCGTCCTCGTTTCGGCAGACTTGCTGCCGCAGTCGCTGGCCGTGCTGCAGACCCGGATGCGCGCATTGGGGATCGCGGTGGTGGTGGCCGACGGACCCTTAGCCCAGGCCCCAGATCTGGCGCGTGCCTTCTGCGTCGTCGTGCAGACCCCCACCACCGACGGTCGCCTGCAACCAACCGCAGAACTGGCGGCGGTGGCCGAGGCGGCGCACGCGGTCGGCGCGCAGGTGGTG
>JAAYVP010000116.1 GCA_012517115.1 Brooklawnia sp.
CTCGGGGTCGGTCAGCCCACCGATCCGGGCCACGTCCACGAGTTGGTGCACTGACATCAATATGGGATGCACCTCGTCGACGAAGGCATCCACCAGCACACGCCCGTCGGTGGCGGTGGCCTCTGAGCGCGCCCAGTTGTCACGGTCAACTGGGGCGACACCCCCCATCGCCCGGCGCACAGAGGCGGTTATCAACTCGCTCATCAGCTTCGGCTTTGTACCGAAGTAGTAGGCCACCGTCTGCACCGCCAAGCCTGATCGCTCGGCGATCTGTCCCATGGTTGCGGCGTGATAGCCAGATTCCAGGAAGACCTCGCGCGCAGCGCGCAGCACCTTTTGGCGGGATGCCTCAGCCTGCTCGCGACGGGTCGGCTTATGGGTCTTGACGCGTGCCATGAGACGGAGTGTACTAGATACCATCACTAGCGAGAGTCACTAGTGAATGTCATCAGTCAAGGCGGGAGACCACCATGCATGCCGCATACAAGGTCTTGGCTTTCCTCATCGTCGCACTCGTTGCCGTCCAGGCTGCTGCGCATGCCTGGGCATCGTCCGGCTTGGTCAGATACCTTGCCCAAGGCGGCACCATAGACTTCGAAAGCACCGAAGCTCCCCCGGTTCCCGAGTTCTTAGGGTTGATGATCCACGGCATGAACGGGATGTTCGTGATCCCGGCCGTCGCGATCGGGTTTCTGATACTCGCACTGCTTACCAAGTCCTCCCACGCCATCATCTGGGCAGGAGCAGTCGGCGGCCTCGTTGCTCTACAGGTCACGTTCGGCCTGCTAGGGCATGAGACCTCCGCCTTTGCGCTCCTGCACGGGCTCAACGCGATCGTGCTCGCCGGCACCGCCCTTGCGGCTGGGATCTTGGCCTTCCGCACTACCGGGGTTGCTGCCACGAGCCGAGCCCCTGCGGCCGCCAGGGTCGCCTGAGCGACAACCCGCCGGGCCTTCGGAGTTCGTCGTGAAGGGCCAAGGCATCTCGCGCGTCGTCCGCCTTCTTGGGGCGGGCGGCGTCGGGCTCGTCTTGCTGCTGACAGGATGGGCCTGGCTGAATAGTCGGCTGCCCGACACCTATGCCGTCACCGAGATGCATGCCCACGCCGGTCAACATACCGACCAGAGGGTCCCGGCTCGCAGTGTCATCGACTTCGTCGCCGACGTGTCACGAAACGCCGACGTCAAGGTCGAACTGGTGGCGGGCACCGAAGGCAACCGCCTGACCTTCAACGCGACCAGCCCCGGGCCCACCATTCGGGTTCGGCAAGGCGACCTCGTCGAGGTGGTGCTGCGCAACCAGGACGTGCCCGATGGCGTCACCGTGCACTGGCACGGAGTCGACGTGCCCAATGCGATGGATGGAGTCGCGGGCGTCACCCAGGATGCCGTCCGTCCCGGGGAGGCCTTCACGTACCGCTTCGTCGCCGAGCAGGTGGGCACCTTCTGGTACCACTCACACCAGGTCTCGCACCAGCAGGTGATCCGGGGCCTTTTCGGTGCGTTCGTCATCGAGCCAGCCGGTGGAGCCGGGGTGGAGGCGGTCGCGTTGCTGCACAGCTATCCGGGCGAGTCCCGCTCGCTCAATGGGACGGTTGGCGAAGTGCGCCAGGACGCGCACCCGGGCGAACGGGTGCGCGTCCGCATCGCCAACACCGACAACTCACCGACCGTGGTCTGGGTGGCCGAGGGCGCCTACCGACTGCTGGCCATCGACGGCACTGACGTGAACGAACCGACGGAGGTGACAGGGCGGAAGCTAACCCTGACTGCGGGAGCGCGGGCTGACCTCGAGGTTCGCGTCCCGGAATCGGGTGCCGCCCGCGTCCAGGCTCCTGGGGTGTCGCTGGTGTTGGGGCCGCCCGGTGCGATGGCTCCGGAGTCGCCGGCACCCACCGAGTTCCTCGACCCGCTGTCCTACGGCACACCCGCACCGTTGGGTTTCGACCCGGCAACCGCCGACCTGGAGTACGAATACCGGATTGGTCGGCGCCCTGGCTTCCTTGATGGCCGACCCGGCTACTGGTGGACGATCAACGGCAAGATGGGCCGCAACGTGCCCGCTTTCATGGTCGACCCGGGCGATGTCGTGGTCATGCGGCTATCGAACCGCAGCGGGGAAGTGCACCCGATGCACCTGCACGGCCACCATTACGTCGTCCTGGAACGCAACGGCGTGGCGGCCACCGGGAGCCCGTGGTGGGTGGACTCCCTGAACGTCGAGAACGGAGATGACTTCGTGGTCGGGTTCGTGGCCGACAATCCCGGTCTTTGGATGGACCACTGCCACAACCTGCCGCATGCCCGGGAAGGACTGATGACCCATCTGATGTACAACGGAGTGGGCACGCCGTTCTTGTTAGGCAGGGCCTCGGGCAACCAGCCGGAATGAGCATTCCTGCCTGTCCTGTGGTTACAGACCAGCACGCGATTCTCGGCTAGTGTCGGCCCATGACCGTCGCCGTGGCCGGACCGCCCGAGGCAGCACCGGTGCCTCGCCCGTCGACCTTCGTGCTGAAACAGGTAATGGCGATCACCGGCGTGATTTTCGTGGGCTACGTCTTCGTGCACATGATCGGCAACCTGAAGGTCTTCTTCGGCGCCGATTCGTTCAACTCCTATGCCCATTGGCTGCGCGAAATCGGCTATCCGCTGATCCCGCATCGTGGGGTGCTCTGGGCGCTGCGGGTGGTCTTGGTGGTGAGCGTGGTGGCCCATGTCTGGTCGGCTCTGGTGCTGTGGGTCAGGGGACGCCGTGCCCGGGGCGCTCATCGCCGGCGCCGGATGCCTCGGCTGATGGCATCGGGGGCGCGGCTGATGCTGCCCAGTGGCCTGTTGATCCTGGTCTTCGTCGGCGTCCACCTGCTTGACCTGACAATCGGTGCGCTGGTGGCACCAGAGACCTTCCGCTCGGGGGACGCCTACCAGAACCTGGTAGCCAGCTTCTCCCGGTTGTGGATGGCGGTCTTCTACTCGGCAACGATGGTCTTCATCGCGGCTCACATCACCCATGGCTGGTGGACGATGCTGCAAGACCTGGGTGCCACCGGGCGTCGCTTTCGGATGGTGTGGATCACGATCGGGGTGATGATCGCCTTGACGATCCTGCTCGGTAACGCACTGATCCCGGTGCTGGTCCAACTGGGGGTGATCGCATGACCACGGGGGAGCGGCCGGGCTTCCTGGCACGCCGCCGTCGTCCGACTGCGCCGGCCAGTGAGCCGGTGCGCGCCAGCCAGTCGGCCACGGCATTCGGAGCCGAGGTTGACTCAATGGCTCCGCAGCTTGACGCCCACGTCCCGGCGGGCGACCCGTTGACTGCCTGGGCTCGGCGCTGCGCCGAATACCGGCTGGTCAGCCCGGCCAATCGTCGGAAGTTCACTGTCATCGTGGTCGGTACCGGGCTGGCCGGGGGAGGCGCGGCCGCCGCGCTCGGTGAGCTTGGTTTCCAGGTGGACAGCTTCACCTTCCACGACGCCCCACGCCGCGCACACAGCGTCGCCGCGCAGGGGGGCATCAACGCGGCCCGGGCCAGAAAGGTCGATGGCGACTCGATCGTCCGATTCGTGACCGACACCATCAAGGGTGGCGACTTCCGTGGTCGCGAGGCCGATGTGGTGCGGCTGGCAACCGAATCGGCCCGTGTCATCGACCATCTCCAGGCCATCGGGGCGCCGTTCGCCCGCGAATATGGCGGCCAGTTGGCGACCCGTTCGTTCGGCGGCGTGCAAGTTTCTCGCACCTACTACACGCGTGGACAGACTGGGCAGCAACTTGAGGTGGCGACCGCCCAGGCGTTGTTGCGCCAGGTGCAGCGCGGCACGGTGCGGTTGCACACCCGCAGCGAGATGCTCGATTTGGTGGTCGCGGACGGACGCGCGCAGGGCATCGTCACGCGCAACCTGGTCACCGGCGAAGTGGAGTTCCATGCCGGGCATGCGGTCGTATTGGCCACCGGTGGCTACGGCAGCGTCTACTTCCACTCCACCTTGGCCATGAACTCCAACGCCACGGCCACCTGGCGGGCGCACCGGCGCGGCGCGCTGTTCGCGTCCCCGTCATTCGTGCAGTTCCATCCGACCGCATTGCCGGTCTCGTCGCATTGGCAGTCGAAGACCACCTTGATGAGTGAGTCGCTGCGCAATGACGGCCGCATCTGGGTGCCTAAGCAGGGCGGCGACCCGCGTCCAGCGAACCAGATCCCCGAAGACGAGCGCGACTACTACCTGGAGCGCCGCTACCCGGCCTATGGCAACCTCACCCCACGCGACGTGGCGTCCCGGGCGGCCCGCGACGAGATCGAGAGTGGACGCGGAGTCGGCCCGCTGCGCAACTCGGTCTACCTCGATTTCCGGGACGCCATCGCACGGTTGGGCAAGGCAGTCATCGCCGAACGCTACGGCAACCTGTTCGACATGTACCACGACGCCACCGGCGAGGATCCCTACGTCGAGCCAATGCGGATCGCTCCGGGCGCGCACTTCACCATGGGCGGCCTGTGGTCGGATTTCGACATGATGACCTCGGTGCCGGGTTTGTTCGTGGCGGGGGAGGCAGGCAATGGATACCACGGCGCGAACCGGCTGGGCGCGAACTCGTTACTGAGCGCCTGTGTCGACGGCTGGTTCACGCTGCCGCACTCGGTGCCGAACTGGCTGGCCAGGCTGGGCAGCGGCCCGCTGTTGGCGCCCGACGCACCCGAGCCGCAGGCTTCGATCACCGCGGTCAACGAAAGGGTCGGATGGTTCCTGGCCAGCGCCGGCAGCGTTCGGCCGGTCGCGTTCCACCGTCGGTTGGGCGCACTGCTCTATGCGGGTTGCGGGGTCTCGCGTTCGGCTGCCACACTCGGTGACACGCTCGACCAGATTCGCGAGCTACGTGCAGAGTTCTGGCGTGAGGTGAAGGTCGATGGCCGCGCCGGGCAGATCAACCAGGAGTTGGAGAAGGCCGGCCGGGTGGCCGATTTCCTGGAGCTCGCCGAGTTGATGGTGGTCGACGCGCTCGACCGGACAGAGTCCTGCGGTGCGCACTTCCGTGCGGAGTTCGTTCTACCCGACGGTGAGGCGCGTCGAGACGATGCGCATTGGGCAAATGTCTCTGCTTGGGAGACGACCCCAGACGGTGCGCACCGGCGGCACAGCGAGCCGCTCACCTTCCAGCTGGTGCCGCTACAGGTGAGGGATTATCGATGAGGATCGAGCTTGAGGTCTGGCGACAGGACGGCCCGCAGGATCGGGGACGTTTCGAACAATACGTGGTGGTTGACGCGACGCCCGAGATGAGCCTGCTGGAACTGCTCGACAGGTTGAACGATCAGCTCGTCGAGCAGGGCATCGAGCCGGTCCAGTTCGAATCCGACTGTCGAGAAGGAGTCTGCGGGGCCTGCGGGGTGACAGTGGACGACCGGCCCCACGGACCGGTACCCAAGACCCCGTCCTGCCGCCAACACCTGCGAGCCTTCGGCGACGTGAGCCGACTACGCATCGAGCCGCTGCGCAGCGCTGCCTTTCCGGTGATCCGTGACCTGGTCGTCGACCGTACGGCACTGGACCGCGTCATCTGGGCGGGTGGGTTCGTCGATGTCGAGACCGGCACCGCGCCAGACGCCGACGATGTCCTGATCACCCACGATGACGCCGAGCAGGCGCTCGACTTTGCCGCGTGCATTGGGTGCGGGGCGTGCGTGGCGGCCTGCCCCAACGGAGCGGCTCACCTGTTCGCCGGGGCGAAGCTCGCCCATCTCGCGCTGCTGCCGCACGGCAGACTCGAACGGGGACGCCGGGCTCGCGCCCTTGGGCAGGTGTTGGACGACGAGTTCGGTCCATGTAGCAGCTACGGGGAATGCGTGGAGGTCTGCCCGGCCGGCATCCCACTGGCTGCGGTCGCGGCCATGCATCGGGAACGGCTACGCGGTCTTTTCCGCGGGAAGGCCGACTAGCCTGTCTGCGTGCGTATCGCTACCTGGAACGTCAACTCGGTCAAGACGCGCGTCCCGCGGCTGCTGCCATGGCTCGAAGACCGGCAGCCCGACGTGGTCTGCCTGCAGGAGACGAAGCTGTCGGACGAGGCCTTCGCCGCGCTGCTCGGTGACACCCTGAACAACCTCGGCTACGCCTTCGCACACCACGGGCACGGCCAATGGAATGGGGTAGCGATCCTGTCCCGGCTCGGCCTGGACGATGTCGAGCGCGACTTCACCGGCCAGCCGCAGTTCGCGGGGAAGGTCGAGGCCAGGGCGATCAGCGCGACGTGCGGGGCAGTGCGCGTCCACAGCCTGTATGTCCCGAACGGACGCGAGGTCGGCTCAGACCACTTCGACTACAAACTCGCCTGGCTTGATGCCTTAGCCGCTGCGGTAGCTGCGGGACCCACTGATGTGGCCCTATGCGGCGACATGAACGTGGCACCGGCGGACGCGGATGTGTTCGACCCGGCAGCCTACCTTGGGCACACTCACGTCACCCCAGAGGAGCGGGCGCGCATCGCGGCATTCGGGCTGGTCGATGTGGTGCGGGAGCGCTGGCCCCAGGAGCGTGTCTTCTCCTATTGGGATTACCGGGCCGGCATGTTCCACAAAGACCTCGGGATGCGGATCGATCTCGTGCTGATGTCGCGAGGGGTGGCCGATCGGTTGGCGGCCGCTTGGGTGGACCGGCAGGCCCGAAAGGGCAGCGGCCCCAGCGACCACGCGCCGGTGATCGTCGACCTGGACAGTGCTCCAGACGGCGATATCGGACCCGTGGTGCCGCCGCCGTCGAACCCGATCAGGTCAGGACGTGGCGTGCGGCTGCCGCAGTCGCCGCCGCTTTGATCGCCGTGCGCGCGATAGGTCAAGGCGACTGCCCCGTGCTCGGCACAGGCAGGCGATGCGTGTTCGGGCGGCGGAATGCCCGGTTCTCCTCCTCGCCCCAGCGCCCGCAGCCTAGGCTGGGAGCCGGTGCGTCAAGGTGACCACCTGGGGCCTCGGCCTTTGCGCTGAAGTCCCGTAGCAGCGGCTCAAGGCCGAGCCGAGACAGTGAGGAGCCATGCAAGATCCGTTGGTCATCGCGATCGACACTTCGACCACGGCAACCAAAGCGATCATCGTCGATGCCACAGGCAGGGTGCTGGCGCAGGGGAAACGTGAGTTCCCGCTTGCCAATCCGCAGACGAGCTTCTATGAACACAATCCGCTCGACTGGTGGGAATCCACCGATGAGTCGATTACCGAAGCCATCTCGCTCTTGACTCAGTCGCAGAAGGATCGGATCGTCGCGATGGGTATCACCCACCAGCGCGAGACGTTCGCTTTGTTCGACAAGATGGGTCACCCGCTCCGATCCGGCATCATCTGGATGGACGGGCGGGCCGCGGAGCAGATCCACAGGTACGGAACTCCCGAAATCCACGCACTGTCGGGCAAGCCGCCGGACATCACCCCGGCGTTGTACAAGATCGCCTGGGTAAAGGAACACCAGCCGGCCATGCTGTACGGGGCCTACAAGGTCGTCGACGTGCACTGCTATGTCGTCTACAAGCTGACCGGGCAGTGGATCTCGTCGGTTGCCTGCGCCGATTCGCTGGGTCTGTTCGACATCGCCAAACAGGACTACGATCCCGGGCTGCTGGAGATCGCCGGTGTCACTCGCGAGCAAATGGCCGATTTGAAGAAGCCGGGCGAGATCATCGGTGACATCAACAAGGAGATCACCGAGCGCTGGGGCCTGAAGCAGACTGTGCAATTGGTTGCTGGCATGGGTGACGGGCAGGCTGCCGGGGTCGGTGCCGCCGCGGTTGATCCCGATACCATGTACCTCAACTTCGGTACCGCCGTCGTCGGCGGCGTCCACGGCCCAGATTACCGCTACGGCAAGGCCTATCGCACCTTGGCAGCAGGCATCCCGAACTGGTATGACTTCGAACTGCTCGTCAGCTCCGGTGCGTTCCTCACCACCTGGTTCCGCGAGGCTCTCGGCGACCCGCAGTTGGGCGCGAAGGTCGACCCCAAGCTGGAGGCGGACGCAACCGCGGTACCCGTCGGATGTCTGGGCCTGATAACGATGCCCTACTGGAACGCCGTTCAAACCCCGCACTGGGATCCGCTGGCGCGTGGCGCGGTCGTCGGTTGGCGCGGCATCCACAAGCGTGCCCACATGTACCGCTCGATTTTCGAGGCGATCAGCATGGAGATGCGCCAAGGCCTGGAGGGCCTTGAGGCGGCGACCGGTCACAAGGTGACGAAGATCATCGGCATGGGTGGCGGCATTCGTAGCAAGCTGTGGCGCCAGATCATGACCGATGCGATGGGTGTGCCGATCACCGCTTGCACAGAGGACGAGATCTCCGCGCTGGGCGCAGCGGTAGCTGCTATGTCCGTTACCGGAGTCCACGGCGAGCCCGACATCGCCCACTACGCGAAGCAGATGGCGTCCTATGGCGACACCACCGAGCCAGACATAGACAACTACGCGATCTACGGCGAACTGTCTGCGATCCAGGCGAAGATCTACCCCGCGATGCAGGAGATCACGGAGGACATCAGCCAGTTCATGGGCAGGCATCCGGGCTGATCCGGTAGCGCTGCGCAACAAACGATCCGAATAACGACAAGGTGGAAGGTGCCGCAAGTATGCGAGCGTACATGTTTTATGGGCCCGGCGATCTCCGGCTGGAAGATATTGAGCCACAGTCGGCTGGACCCGGAGAGGTGCGAGTCGAGATCCATGCCGCCGCTACCTGCGGCACCGACCTGAAGAGCTATCGGCGGGGCCACCCGACGTTGTTCCCGGTCTTGCCCGCCCGCTTCGGCCACGAGTTCGCCGGCAATGTCATTGAGATCGGCGAGGGCGTCACGAAGTTCGCCGTCGGCGACCGTGTGGTCGCCGCCAACACCTGTCCCTGCGGCAGTTGCTGGGCCTGCACGATTGGGGAGGAGACACTGTGTGAGAACCTCTCATACCTCAACGGTGGCTTCGCTGAAGAGATCGTGATCCCGGCCAACATCGTGGCGCGGAACACCTACAAGATCCCGGAGTCGCTGCCGTTCGAGGCGGCTGCGCCGTTGGAACCACTGTCGACTGTGGTGCACGGCATGGCCATGAGCGGCATCAAACTCGGCGACACGGTGGTGGTCAACGGAGCTGGCCCTATCGGCCAGATGTACATCCGGCTGGCCCAATTGCGCGGCGCGTCGGTCATCTCAGCCGACATGTCCCCCGGTCGGCTGGCACAGGCAGCGGCCGCGGGGGCGGTCGAAACGGTCGACTTGGCGGGCATCGACTCGATCGAAGAGAAGGCGGCCGCCATCCGCGCAGTGACGCCGTACGGTCGTGGCGCCGATGTCGCGATCGAAGCCGTCGGGCTGCCGGAGGTCTGGGAGCAGACCTGGCGCTGCCTGCGTCCCGGTGGCACCGCGGTGATGTTCGGCGGACCCAAGGCCGGTTCGATGATGACGGTGGACGCAGTCGCCATGCACTACAAGGAGTACAAGATTCTGGGCGTCTACCATCACGCGCCGCGGTACGTGCAGATAGCAGTCCATCTGCTGTCGACCGGCAAGTTCGACGGCATGACCTTGTGCAGCGAGGTACGGCCACTCGAAGCCCTGGTCGCCAGCCTCGAGGACATGTCCAACGGCATCGGCAGTAAGTACATCCTCAAGCCCTGAAGGGGGAGGCGTAATGCTTCTGGAGAACGAACGTCAGGAAATCGTCGAAACCTGTCTCTACATGCAGCGCCATGGACTGGTGGTGGGCACGGCCGGAAACGTCTCCGTCCGGGTCGGTGATCTGGTCGCGATTTCACCTAGCGGGGTGGAATACGACGCGATGACCGCAGCGGATGTCGTGGTCACTGACATGGCGGGGCAGATAGTGGATGGGTCGCTCAAACCGTCCAGTGAGTTGCCGTTGCACCTGGCCGTTTATCACTCCGGCCCAGCCATGGCCGTCACGCACAACCATGCACCGGCCTCCACCGCGCTCGGTCTGGTCGTCGACGTGATCCCGCTGTCGCACTACTACTCGGGAATGTTCGGTGGTCCGGTCCGAGTCGCACCTTTCGCGATGTTCGGCACAGATCAACTGGCCATCAACGTGGCCGAGGCCCTCCGCGACCGTTCCGGTGCGCTGATGGCCAACCATGGCGCCATCACTACCGGTCCAACCCTGGCCAAGGCACTCAGCCTATTGCCTTACCTGGAGTACATCTGTGAGGTCCAGCTACGGGCGATGGCCACTGGTGCTGAGATCAAGTACGTTTCGGACGCCGACATGGAACAGGCCATCATCGGCATGTCCACCTACGGCCAGCCCCAGAAGAACTGACCAGACCGTACGCCTAGGCGTACCCGGACCAGCAAAGGAATCCGCATGACCAAAACTATCGTCGTCCTCGGAGCAGGGGCCATGGGCTCCGCGATGTGCACCCCGCTCACTCAGGCCGGTTGGGAAACCCGGCTGTGGGGAACGTGGCTCGATGATCACCTGATCGATGCGTGTGAGGCCGGGCAGCCCCATCCGCGCACCAACGTGCCGTTGGCTGTGGGCACCAAGATGTACCGCTCGGGACAGCTCGACGAGGCGCTGGACGGGGCCGATGCGGTCATCCTCTCCGTAGCTTCGCAGGGTGTGCCCAAGGTCACCGAGATGGCTCTACAGGGGATCTCGAAGTCGAAGGTCCTGCTGCTGACCAGCAAGGGTTTCTGCCCCGACGACGACGGCAAGATCCAGCTTCTGCCCGACGCCATCCGCCGGATCGCTGCGGCGAACAGTGTCGAGTTGCCCCCAATCGTCGCGGTGGCCGGGCCTTGCAAGGCCAACGAGGTGGCCGATGGTAAGCCCACCGCCACCATCTACGGCAGCCTTGACCGAAGTGTCGCCGAGCAGATGGCGAAACAGATCTCCACCGACGCGTACTGCATTCAACCGACCGACGACGAGATCGGCGTCGAGGTCTGCGCTCCGATGAAGAATGTCTATGCGATCGCGCTCGGGCTGGCTGATGGACTCGAGGCGGGCACCGGATTCCCGCATCACAATCTCAAGGCGGCAACCTTCGCCCAGGCTGTGCGCGAGATGTCCGAACTGTCGAAGGCGCTCGGCGCCGACCCGGTGACTGCCTACGGGCTGGCTGGCGTCGGCGACCTTGAGGTGACCGGCTTGTCCGGACGCAACAAGGTCTACGGGCTGCGGATCGGTCGGGGCGAGCCAGCAGTGGAAGCGCTGGAGGCGATGATCGCTGCCGAGCAGACAGTCGAGGGTGTGCCGGCCGCCGGACTGGCCAAGCTGCTCGTCGAGCAGTTTGGCCAGGGTTTGGCGGCTTCGCTCCCGCTGTTGGCGGCCGTCCAGCGTGTCATTGCGGGCGAGGAGAATCCGAAGGAGATCGTGCAGGCGGCGGTTCTGCCAGCCAAGCTGATTTGATCAAGCCGAAGCCCTGACGACGGCGCAACTGCAGTGGGTTGCTGCGGTGATCACCTCGATCGCAGGGAGCGTCTAACCAAACGTGGCCCGAATGACCTTTCTCGGTCATTCGGGCCACGTTGCAGGAGGCACTGAAAGCGATCAGTCCAAACGGGCTGCGGTCGAGCTCACTTCTGTTCGGCCTCGATCTCGACGACCCGGGCGACCTTGGGGGCACTGCGCGAGTTGGGATCGTAGGTGTTGGCGAGGTAGTTCTCAAGCAACACCTTCGCGGTTTCGATGCCGGTGGTCTGGGCGCCCATGGCGACCATGTTGGCGTTATTGCTGAGCGTGGCACGCTGAGCCGAATAGGCGTCGGCGAGCAGCGCGCAGTAGGCGCCCTTGACCTTGTTCGCGGCGATAGAAACGCCGATACCGGTGCCGCAAACCACGACGCCACGGTCGTAGTCACCGCGGGCTACAGCACGCGCGACGTCGGCTGCGACGTTGGCGTAGATCGGGTCCTCGGCACCGAAATCGACTACCTCGTGACCTAGCGACTGCGCCTTCTCCATCAGGGCCGTTTTCAAGGCAGTGGCGTTGGGGTCGCATCCGAATGCAAGCTTCATCTGGGTTCCTTCCGAGAGACGTTCAGACTTCCCCTCAAGATACCGCACGTCGCTGCCCGCTTCCGGACCCAGCAGTCAAGGGCCCAGCACAATGACTCCCCGCGCTGGGCGACATCGTCGCTCAGCAACCTGACCGCGAGGCCGGGCAATTGGTTTGAGGGGTGGTGCCGTTCAGGCCAGCTTACCGGCCAGGTAGTCGTTGCCCACCTGCTGCTGGGTGTCGATGACCCGCCTGACGTAGGGCGCCGCCGCGGCCTCCATACCCCGCCCGATCAGCGGCAGGTTGATGCGGAACTCCGCATTGAAGTCGACCTCGGTGAGTGCACCAAGGGGCGCCATCTCGCCGGTGCCACCCATGGACGCCGGCATCCCTTCGATGGCCACTTGGATCCGTCCTTCCCGGTTACCGTGATGATTCGGCGGCAGCCAGGCAATGGTCAGATCGATCTTAAGGACTGGCCCGGTGAACGGCTTGGCCTTGTCGGGCGCAGGCACTTCGGCTAGCACATGGCTACTGGCACTGCTCGCGGACACCTGCCAGCGGACGGCTCCGGCAGCGCGGGCGACCGCGGCGAGCCAGACCTTGTCGGCCATCATCTCGACGACGGCCTGGGGATCGGCGTGGTAGGTGTGGCGCGTGCTGATCTGCATGAGTCCATTGTGCGGTATCGGCGGCGGCTGCTGTACCGCAGCGAGACTGCCCGATAGGCTGACTGAAAATCGAGAGCTTGTCCGGGGAGAGTGACCAGCAATGATCGATGACGGTCGCCGTCCCGCCAAGCCGAGCCGCGATCAACTGCTGCAGCAGATCGTGCAGATCGCCGTCGAGCAAGTCCCCGCGCTCCCCGGATCTGATCGCGTCCTGGAGTTCCTGAGACACTACTTCAAGCACGCCGAGAACTCGGTTCTGCTCACGCGGCCGGCTCAGCAGATTGTTCGGTCGCTGCTGTACCACGTCCAACTGGCATACCGGCGGGCACCGGGTGAGTCGCATCTCGACGTGCACACCCCATCGCTGGAACAGGATGGCTGGGAGGCCGGGGGCCACACCGTGCTGACCTTGGTGACTGATGACAAGGCCTGGCTCGTGGACACCGTCAGTCTGGCGGTGAATGCGCAGGGTTGGTCGGTGCGCGAGATCATCCACCCACAATTCCATGCCATCCGTGACGCCGAGGGCAAGCTGCTGGACATGGCCCACCGCCGCGAGGGTCGGCCGACGATCGCTGAGGCGTGGTTGTGGCTGGAGTTGTATCCACCGCTCGGTTCGTCGGCCGAGGATGCCAAGCCTGACCTGATGAAGGCCCTGCACGCCAGCCTGAACGATCTCGACGCAGCCACCACCGACCAGAAGGCGATGCACGACCGGCTGGTGGCGGCCGCCCAGCAGGCCGAGGATGCCCCGGACTCCGATGCCCTCCTCGTGGCCGAGATGTTGATGTGGCTTGCCGACGACCGCTTCCTGTTGCTCGGCGCCCGTGACTTCACACTGACGACCTCTGACAACGGCAATGTCCACTTCGAACCGAAGCCGGGTGGGCTCGGCATCCTGCGCGGCGACCAGCGCGCGGCCCGGTCATTCAACGCCGCCCCAAGGCAGGGTGAGTTGCTGGTCATCACCAAGGACTCCGACCGGTCCCGAGTCCGCCGAGCGAACCACATGGACTATCTCGGCCTGCACCTGGCGGGGGTGGACGGCGAGCACGTGGAGCGACGCTTCCTGGGGCTGTTCGCAGCTTCCGCGTTGACCGAATCGGTGCTGCGGGTGCCGATGCTGCGCGGCAAGGCCTTGCAGATCGCCGATGCCATCGGTTATGACCCCGACTCCTACGGCGGACGTGCCGTCGCCGCAGCGATCGAGGCCCACCCCCGCGATGAGCTGCTGCAGTCGGGGGCCGCGGAGCTCACTCCAATAATCGCCGAGATCGCGGACCAGGACGACCCTCGGCAGGTCATCAGCTACTTCCGGGTAGACGCTTGGGGGCGATTCCTGACTGCGCTGATCTACTTCCCGCGTGAGCGATACAACACCACTGTGCGCCAGCGTCTCGCCGGCCTGCTGATGGAGGTCAGTGGGGCCGAGTCCTTCCAGTGGAGCGCGCTAGTCAGCGAGTCACCGCTGGCGAGGCTGTATTTCACCTTGAAGCTGCCGCCCGGACAGATGCTGCCGGAACTGGACCAGGCACGGCTGCGGCAGGCCATCGAAGAGGCCACCCGGGACTGGGAGGACCGCTTCATCGAGATCGCCGAGCGGATGGACAGCGCACAACGTGGCGTCGAATGGTCCGATGGCTACAAGGAGGATTACACCCCAGTTGAGGCGATAAACGATCTGGTGGCGTTGAACCAGGTTTCGGGCTCATCCGACATGGCGCAGATCATGTACGTGCCGGTACCGCCGGAGGACGGAGTGGACTTCCGGTTGAAGATGCTGCGCGTCGACTCCGAGATGGTGCTCTCCGAGATCATGCCGCACTTGGCCAGTCTGGGCGTGGACGTGATCGACGAGCGTCCGTTCCAGCTGGAATTGCGCGGCCACGAAGCGCACATCTATGACTTCGGGCTTCGCTTGCCTGGTGGTGCCGAACGCTTGGACGGCTGGTCGTATGAGGCCCGAGCCCGCTTCACTTCGGCGGTCGCAGCGAGTTACGCCGGGTTGGGCGAGGCCGACGGCCTGAACCGGATGGTGACCGACTCCTGGTTGACTTGGCAGCAGGTTTCGGTGCTGCGTGCTGTTTCGCGCTATCTACGTCAACACGGCACTACCTACTCCCAGCCCTACATCGCTGCCACGCTGCACAAGTACAAGCAGATCACCACCGGCCTGGTGCGCCTCTTCGAGGCCAAGTTCGATCCGTGGCTCGACCCGGAGGTTGACCGTGCGCTCCTGGTCGAAGAGCGCGCTGATCGTGTCCGGGCAGGTCTGGAGCAGGTGTCCGCGCTCGACGAAGACAGAATGTTGCGGCAGTTCCTGTCGGTGCTGTTGGCTGTGGTGCGCACCAACTACTACCAGTTGGATGACGACCCGTTGCCGAGCGGCACCCCTCGTCCTGGACGCGGAGCGTTGGCGTTCAAACTGTCTCCCGGTGGCCTAGATTTCGTCGACGATCGACAACCCAAGTTCGAGATCTTCGTTTACTCACCCCAAGTGGAAGGAGTGCACCTACGTTACGGCCCCATTGCCCGCGGCGGCATTCGCTGGTCGGACCGGGCCGAAGACTACCGCACCGAGGTGCTCGACCTGGTCAGGGCGCAGACGGTCAAGAATGCCATCATCGTGCCGGTGGGCGCCAAGGGCGGCTTCTACCCGAAGCTGTTAGGCACCCTGGGCCCAGCAGATCGGCTCAGCGAGGCGCGGGCCAGCTACGCGTCCTACATCAAGGCGCTGCTCAGCGTCACCGACTCGATCGTGGACGGGCAACCGGTGCACCCCGACCGGGTGGTCGCTTGGGATGGCTACGACCCGTACCTGGTGGTGGCCGCAGACAAGGGCACCGCCAGCTTCAGCGACCTGGCCAACCGGATCGCGGTGGAGCGGGGATTCTGGCTTGGGGACGCGTTCGCGTCTGGCGGCTCGGCGGGCTACGACCACAAGGGCATGGGCATCACCGCCCGCGGCGCGTGGGTCTCGGTGCAACGGCACTTCGGCGAGATGGGCATCGACGACCAAGCTGACGACTTCACCTGCGTCGGCATCGGGGATATGTCGGGCGATGTCTTCGGCAACGGGCTGCTGCGGTCGCGGCACATCCGGCTGGTCGCCGCGTTCAACCATACGCATATCTTTATCGACCCTGACCCTGACCCCGAGACGTCCTATCTCGAGCGTGAGCGACTGTTCCGGCTGCCGCGTTCAGGCTGGGACGACTATCGCCCCGACCTGATCACCGCCGGTGGCGGCGTTCACCTACGCAGCGCGAAGACGATCCCGGTCGGGGACGAGGTTCGCCGGGCGCTGGGGCTCGATGACGCCGTCACGGAACTGACCCCGAACGAAATGATCCAGGCAATCCTGCGCGCCCCGGTCGATCTGATGTGGAACGGTGGCATCGGAACGTGGGTGAAGGCGACCGACGAAACCCACGCCCAAGTTGGTGATCGCAGCAACGACCAGTTGCGGGTGGACGCGAACACCGTCCGGGCACGCTGTGTCGCCGAAGGCGGCAACCTTGGCTGGACGCAGGCAGCCCGCGTCGAGTACGCGCTGGCCGGCGGCCGCATCAACACCGACTTCATCGACAACTCTGCTGGCGTCGACACCTCCGACCACGAAGTCAATATCAAGATCTTGTTGGACGCCGAGGTAACGGCCGGTCGACTGGATCGCAGCGAACGCGACCGCCTGCTGCACCAGATGACCGACGAGGTCGCCGAGTTGGTGCTCGATCACAACGTTGCCCAGAACCTTGCGTTGGCTAACTCGTTGGCGACAGCACACGAGAATGCCGGCGTGCATGAGCAGCTGATGGCGACGCTGGAGCGCAGCGGGCAACTCGTCCGTCGATCGGAGGGCCTACCGAGCAGCGAAACGCTGGCGGCACGGACCGCCCACGGCCGGGGACTGGTGGGACCCGAGTTGGCCATGCTATTGGCGACGGTGAAGCACGACCTCGCCGAGGCCGTGCTGGCATCTGATTTGCCTGATGATCCCTACCTGGCAGACCGGCTCGTCAAGTACTTCCCGACTCCGCTGCGCGACCGGTTCGGTGAACAGATGCTCAGCCACCCACTGGCCAGGCAGATCATCACCACCGTGGCCGTGAACCGTTTCGTGGACTCCCAGGGCATCAGCGCGGCCCACCGGCTGCGGACGGAGACCGGTGCTACTACGGCCGATGTGATGCGCGCCCAACTGACGGCACGCAACCTGATGGATGCTGGCTGGCTCGAAACCACCACCACCAATGCGACCGATATGGACGCCGCTACGAAGACCATGCTGCGAGTACACATCCGCCGTCTGGTGGAGCGCGCCTGCCGGTGGTTGTTGCAGGAACACCGCCACGGCATCGATATCGAGGGGCTGGTCGCCGAGCTGAAGCCTGGGACGCGTGAGGTCATCCGGGACCTGCCTGAACTGCTGGCGCCCGCAGGCCGGGAATGTTACGAGGTGTCCGCGGCCAACTTGGTCGAACTGGGCGTGCGCGCCGATCTGGCGCGACGGATGGCTAGCTGGCAGATTGCGCACCTGGCACTGCCCATCGTGCGGGTGGCCGGCCGCCACCGCCGGGATGTCGGTTTGACGGCCCGGGTCTACTTTGGACTGAGCGAGCGACTAGGCATCGACCAGGCACTGACTTCATCGCAGAGTCTGCCGCGCACCGGCCGCTGGGAAATCATGGCACGGGCTTCGGTCCGCGATGAACTGATCAATGTGCAAGCGGCGATCGCGGCCGATGCGCTAGAGATGCTGCCCGACCCCGATCTAGGTTCTGACGAAATCGTGGCGGCGTGGTGGCAGGCACATCCCGCAGCCGCCGGGCAGCGCGATCTGCTCGCCGAGATCTGTCAAGGCGAGGTCGATCTGGCCAGGATGTCGGTGGCGACCGGTGCACTGCGGGGGTTGGTCACCCGCTGAGTCCGCCATCGGGCAGGATGAGCGGCATGCGTATCGACCTGCACACCCACTCCAATCTCTCCGACGGTACCGACACCCCGACTCGTTTGGTGCTGAACGCCCGAAACGCCGGACTGGAGGCAGTGGCGCTGACCGACCACGACACGCTGGATGGTGTGCTGGAGGCCCGTGCGGCTGGGCGCCGGGTGGGCGTTCATGTGGTGCCCGGGGTCGAACTCAGCACAGAGGTGGACGGCCGTGAGGTGCATCTGCTTGGTTATGGGCCGCGGCTCGACCACGACGACTTGAACGCAGAGCTGGCGCGGATCCGGCTGGGCCGCCGAAACCGGCTGCCAGCGATGCTCGACCGGCTGGCACGGCTCGGCGTCGTGGTGACCATGGCCGAGGTGCAGGCGCAAGCCGGCGCGCCCGGCACTGCGCTGGGGCGGCCGCACGTGGCAGACGCTCTGATCGCCAAGGGCGAGGTTGTCAACAGACAGCAGGCCTTCGACCGATTCCTTGACCGCAACGGTCCGGCCTTCGTGCCACGCCCGGCCGCCGGGCTTACCGCCGGCATCGACCTGCTGCACGCAGCTGGGGCTGCGGTAGTGCTGGCCCACCCGGGTATCCGTGGCATGGACGAAGTACTCACCGGCGACCTGATCGAGATGCTGGCCCGCGAGCACGGCTTGGATGGCATTGAGGTGGACTACCCGCTGCACGACACTGCCACGCGCGATCTTTACCACCGGCTGGGAGCCCGCCTTGGCCTGGTCCGCACCGGATCCAGTGACTACCACGGAACCGGCAAAGCAGGACACGACCTGGGCAGCGTGACCACTCGACCGCCGGCCTTCCATGAGTTGCTCCGCCGGATAGCTGAGCGCGGGGGAGTGGCGCATTGAGCCGATAGGCTGGCTGCCATGGCACAGATTGAGGACGCGCTGGAATCCACGTCGGAGGCATCGTTGCGGGCCAGTCAGGCACGCAGCGACGCCATCGAAGCAGACCTGACGGTGCATCCGGAGCGCTATCGGATGCTGACCGGTGACCGGCCCACGGGCCGCTTGCACATCGGGCACTACTTCGGGTCGTTGATGAACCGTCTTCGTTTGCAAGATCTGGGGATGGACACCTGGGTGCTGATCGCCGACTACCAGGTCATCTACGACCGTGACGGTGTGGGTGATCTGAAGGCAAACGTCCTGAGCGCGCTCGCCGACTACCTTGCGGTTGGGATCGACCCGGCCAGGTCGACGATCTTCGCGCATTCCGCGATTCCCGCCCTCAACCAGCTGATCCTGCCGTTTCTCTCACTGGTCACCGACGCCGAGCTGCGGCGCAACCCGACCGTCAAGGACGAGTTGGCCAACTCCGACCGGCCGATGAGCGGCCTGATGCTCACCTTCCCGGTGCACCAGGCTGCCGATATCCTGTTCTGCAAGGCCAATCTGGTGCCCGTAGGCAAAGATCAGCTGCCGCACATCGAAGTCACCCGGTTGATTGCCCGCCGTTTCGACGAACGCTACGGACGCGTCCACCCTGAACAGCCGGTCTTCCCGCAGGCGGACGCGCTGCTGTCGGCCGCCCCGGCGATCCTCGGGCTGGACGGTACGAAGATGAGCAAGTCCAAGGGCAACGTGATTGAACTCGGCATGACCGCCGACGAGACGGCGAAGCTGATCAAGAAGGCCAAGACCGACGCCGACCGCCACATCACCTACGACCCGGTTAACCGACCTGAGGTTTCCAATCTGGTGATGCTGGCGGCGGTCAGCAGCGGACGCACTCCTGAGCAGGTGGCTGAAGAAGTGGGCGATGGCGGTGGTGGCGGCCTGAAGAAAGAGGTCACTGAGGCACTCAACGAGCACCTTGCACCGATCAGGGCCAGGCGCGCCGAGCTGGTTACTGACCCGGGTCACCTGCTTGAGGTGCTGCACGAAGGCAACGACAAGGCGAACGCGATGGCCGAGGCCACCTTGGCTGATGTTCGAACCGCCATGCAGATGGATTACTGACCCGGACGCTCAGGTGTAACGCGGAGTCGGCTTCTCGGTGAGGTGCTGGGCGTTTAGCTGAAGTAGGCGCCGCCGTTGATGTCGGTGACGGTGCCGGTGACGAATCCCGCGGCGGCGTTATCGGCCAACCACAGGACCGGACCCGCGACGTCGGCGGGCAGACCCGGCTTCTTGAGGGGAATACTCTCGATCGCCGCGGCCCGGCCGTCGGCGGTGTTGAACTGCTCATGGAACGGCGTGTCCAGGATCAGCCCGGGCGCGACCGCGTTGACGCGGATCTGCCGGGGCGCGAGTTCCTTGGCCATCGCGGTAGTGAACCCAAACATGGCGGCCTTGCTGGTTGCGTAGGCGGCCGCTCCCTGACCGCCACCGTTCTGCCCGGCCAGTGAGGCGACGTTGATGATCGACCCGCCGTCGGACAGATGCGCCAAGGCGGCCCGGGTGACTAGGAAGCAACTCGTCAGATTCACGTCGAGCACCTTGCGCCACAGTTCCAGGCTCATTTGCGCCAACGGGGAGCGCTGCACCATGCCGCCGGAGTTGTTCACCAAGATGTCCAGGCCCCCCAGGGCATCAACGATAGCCACCATGGCGTGATCGACCTGCTGCTCGTCGGTTGCGTCCAATCTGATCGCGAACGGACGGCTGCCGTGCAGCCAGGCAAGTTCATCCAGCAGGTCGCTGTCCGGCTCGTGGGTGAGGTACGTGAAGGCGACCTCTGCGCCCTGCCTTGCGAAAGCTCTTACGATGCCCAGTCCGATTCCGACGCCACCGCCGGTGACCAGGACACGTCTACCCGAGAAGTCTTGGATCATGCCGTCGATTCTGGCAGAGCTGCCGGTGGCTGATGATCACCCCGCTCAATGACCTGACCGTTGCGGCGGCGGACGCGCTTGCGGCGCGGCCGATCGGAGTTCTTGTCGTCCTTGCTGATTCGCCGATGCGACCGCAGGGGCCGCGCGGGTGATCGCTCGTCGTCGGACTTCGGCGGGCCAGCGGCGATGCGTCCCTTAGTGCCCTCCGGGATCTTGAGTTCGGCAAGCAGATGGGGACTGGTGGAGTAGGTCTCGGCGGGGTCTGCGAAATCGAGATCGAGGGCTTTGTTGATCACTCGCCAGCGGGTGAGATCTGGCCAGTCGACCAGTGTGACTGCCACTCCGGAGTGACCGGCGCGTCCGGTGCGTCCGATGCGATGCACGTACTGTTGTGCGTCGTCGGGTACCTCGTAGTTGATGACATGAGTAACGCCCGCCACATCGATGCCGCGGGCAGCCACATCGGTCGCCACCAGCACCTTCGTCGCGCCGCGACGGAATCTCCTCAGCGTCCGCTCGCGCTGCGACTGGTTGAGGTCGCCATGAATGGGAGCCGCGTCGAAGCCACGGTCGACCAGTTCGTCGGCCAGCCGCTGTGCGGAGCGTTTGGTGCGGGTGAAGATCATCATCTTGCCGACCGCCGGTGCCTGCGCCAGCTTGCCGATGATCTCCGGTTTGTCGAGGTCATGGGCCTGGTAGATGAACTGGGTGGTGTCGGGGACGGTCGCCTGGGCATCGTGGCCCTCGGCGCGCACATGTACCGGCTGGTTCAGGTGCGCCCGCGCCAACGCGACGATCTGCGCGGGCATTGTGGCGCTGAACATCAGCGTTTGTTTGCCGGATGGCGTCATGGCGGCCAGCCGCTCGACGTCCGGCAAGAAGCCCAGGTCGAGCATCTCATCCGCCTCGTCGAGCACCAGCACCTGGACATGGGACAGGTCGAGGCTCTTCCGGTTCGCCAGGTCGAGCAGCCGTCCGGGTGTGCCGACCACGAGGTCGACGCCATCGTTCAATGTGTCGAGTTGCTCGTCGTAGCTGACGCCACCGTAGATGGTCAGGACACGAACCCCCAGCTTCGCTGAGGCTTTCGCCAGGTCGGAACTGACCTGCAGGGCCAGCTCGCGGGTCGGTGTCATCACCAACGCCTGCGGTTTGCCATAATCGGTGAAATCGGCGAAGTCTTCATGGCCGGGTAGCACCAGCCGCTGCAGCAGTGGGGCACCAAAAGCCAGGGTCTTGCCGGTGCCTGTGCGAGCCTGGCCGATCATGTCGGCACCGGTCAAGGCGATCGGGATCGCCAGTTCTTGGATCGGGAAGGGGTTGAGGATGCCCGCCTCGGCCAGTGCCGCGACGATCGGCTCGGCCACGCCAAGATCGGCGAAAGTCATTGTGTTGTCTGTCATCAGCGCTTCCATGCCTCGGGAATGCGTGGTCCACCGGCCAGTTTAGCGCTCCATCAGGCGTCGCGCGCTAGCCTGAGCGGGTGAGTAACGAGATGGCATCCGACGCCGGCACTTCACTGCTGGCCCTGCTGGCCTACCAGAACTTGCGAGTGGCCCAGTCGCTGCTCCGACCCGAAGAGGGTCCGACCGACCTTGGCGAGCTGCTGCCGGTCGCGCGGATCGCCGCCGAGGCCTTGACTCGCTTCACCCACGCTTGTGATGCGATCGCGGGCGGACAGACCGCCGCCCAGGCGGCCATGGTGCCGATCACCAGCCCCGTGGACGAGTTCTGGTCGATGACCAGACCCCGCAACCTGGGGGAACAGCGGCTGCGGGTGATGGTGGTGGCGAACCTAGAACTGGAACTGGTGCAGCGGGTTATCGAACACGTGCCAGAGATAGCCGGGGAGACGCTCGAACCCGCGGCTGCCTTGTGGCGGGTCATCGACCTCGGCAGCCAAGGCGTCGTCCGCGCGATCGAACAGGCCGACGGTCCCGACGAGATGTCGCTGTACGCGAGGCGACTATTGGGAGAGTCCGCCGTGATGAGCCAACGGCTGGTGGTGCGCCAGCCAGCCCTGCGGGTGGCGTTGACGGGCGAGTCGGACGACAACCTCAGTGCGTCAACTGCTGTGCTGGATGAGGTGCTGGCCGCGGTGGCCGCCCGGGTCGGGCAGCTGGGGCTGTCGGTCTGAGTCTGTGCGGAAGCGCTAGTCGGCCCGGTCGGCGGCTATTCGGATTCGAAACCGAAACCGACCGGTCGGGCATGCTCTGCGCCGAGATCGAGGTAGCCGATCTGCCGTGCCGGGAGCAGCAGCCGGCGGCCCTTGTCAGCCTTGACTACGAGGACGCCGGGATCGGTGCGTAATGCCTCGCGAAGCGCCTGCTCTAGTTCGTCGGCGGTTTGCTGGGTCTCGACTGTCAGCTCGCGTCCAATTTGGCGGACGCCGATCTTGATCTCCACAGCGACCAACCTACCCGAACCATGAAAAGGGCCGCACCCTTGCGGATGCGGCCCAAGTCGGGATCGATACGTCGGTCAGCCGATTACCCGGACGGCGTCAGCCTGCTGGCCCTTGGGGCCTTGGGTGATTTCGAACTCGACCTTCTGGCCTTCCTCAAGCAGACGGAAGCCGCTCGCGTCGATGGCGGTGTAATGGACGAAGACATCGTCATTCGAACCCTCCACCGCGATGAAGCCGTAGCCCTTCTCGGCATTGAACCACTTAACGGTTCCCTGCGCCATTTGTTCTCCTTGCGTACTTTCCGCAGCCGTACCTCACGACCACCTGCCGTTCCAGCCCCAGGGGGGATTCCGCAAGACCCGGTAGTACAGCGGCACTGCAACCTGAGCTTGCAAACGACGACATACACTCTCGCACAGCGATCCGGGCTTTGTAAGTCCAGGACCGGAAATGTCAGCCGCCCATGGTTGCATGGGCTGCATGAAGCTGGTGAGGGCAGAAAACCGCCGCGAACCCGGGCCGCTGACGCAGGCGCAAGGTGCCGTCCTGGAAGCCTGCACCCGCCCGGCGTCCGCGATCTGCGTGCTCGGTGGGCCAGGCACCGGCAAGACGACGACGCTGGTGGCTGCCGTGGTGGCGCGCGTGCGGTCGGGCGTCCCACTTGACCAGCTGGTTGTCCTGACCGGTTCGCGTTCAGCAGCCCAGCAGCTTCGAGCTCGCATCGTTGCGGCCTTGGGCACCACCCAACGGGGCTTGCAGGTCACCACTGTGCATGGCTGGTGCCAGCAGTTGTTGCATCGCCTCGAGGAGCCCGACGACCCGACACCGCGGCTACTTAGGGCTCCGGAACAGGAGTTCCGCGTCCGGGAGTTGCTGGCTGGCTGGGGTGTCGGCCAGTGGCCGGCAGAGTTGGTGCCCGCGCTGGGCACTCGGGGGTTCGCTCGTGAAGTGCGGACTGCGCTGGCGCGGGCGCGGCAGCTGGGTCTTGATCCCGATGTCTTGGCGGGCGTCGGGCGTGCTGCGCAGCTTCCCGAGTGGGTTGCGTTGGCTGGCTTCTTCAATGAGTACCTCGACGTGCTCGATGCCGAAGGCGTCATCGACTACGCCGAACTGGTGCACCGGACGAGGTTGGCGCTGACCGATGAACGGGTACGCGTTCGCCTGCCCAGTCTTGCGGCGACCATCTTCTGCGACGAGTTCGCCGAACTCGACCGCGGGATGATCCACGTCTTGGCCGACGCGCACCGGGCGGGCAGTCAAGTGGTGGCGTTTGCCGACCCAGACACCAGTGTCTTCGGTTTCCGGGGTGCCGATCCGCGCGCGGTGGCCGACTTCGATGATCGTTTCGGCCCAGCGGTGACACTTCGGCTGGACCAGAACCTGCATAGTCGCGACGGCATCGTCCGAGCCCTGCATTCGCTGGCCGGACGCCTGCCGCATCGTGGCGTTGACCACCCGCCAACCGATGGTGGGGGAGTCGACCGCGCGGTCCGGGTCTTCTTGGTGCCCGACGGCGCAGCGCAGGCCCAGGAAGTCGCCGAAGTGCTGCGCCAGGCCCACCTCCGCGATGGCATGGCCTGGTCGGAACTGGCAGTCATCACGCGCTCCGGGCAGAATGCTGTCGCCACTCTCGCCCGCAGGTTGGCGGGCGCTGGGGTGCCCGTGCAGGTCGCTGGCGATGAGGTGGCGTTGGCCGACGAACTGGCGGTACGGCACTTGCTGACGCTGCTGATGGCTGCCGCAAGAGCGTCCGAAGGTCAGCTGCCCGACGATCGGCAGGCTGCCAGACTGCTGCGAACCCCAATCGGCGGGCTGGACGCACTCGGGCTGCGCAGGTTGGGCCGCGAACTACGGCGTCGGGCATTCGCTGCCGCCCCCGACCAGGTGCCAGCCGCCTCGGGTCAACTGATCGCCGCTGAGTTGGCCGGCGAACGGCTGGTTGCCGACGACGAACCCGCCGCGTCCCCCGATCTTGTGGCGCTGGTCCGGTTCCGTCGGCTGCTGGGCGAACTCACCGGGTTGGTTTCGCAGCGTGCAGACCTGCCCACCGTCTTATGGCACGCCTGGTCAGCTACCGGGTGGCCCGGCAAGCTGCAAGCTGAGGCGTTGAGCGGCACCGACGGCTCGGCCCGAGCGAACCGTGATCTAGATGCCGTGGTCGCGCTATTCGACCTGGCCTCCCGCGAGGTGAGCTGGGCGGGCGCCAAAGGCGTCCGCTCGCTGGTCGCCGAGGTAGAGGAGCAGCAGATCCCCGCTGACACCGCGCGCGAGAACGACCCGCGACGCTCGGGGGTGACCGTGACCACTGTGCACCGATCGAAGGGCCGCCACTGGCGGCTGGTGGTGCTGGTGGGACTGCAGGAAGGACAGTGGCCGATGCTGGCGGAGCCGGGGGGTCTGCTGCGTGCCGACCTGCTGGCCGCAGATGGTTTGCAACCCCCGCCCACGGTGTCGGAGCGGCTAGCGGCCGAACGACGGGCGCTGCTGCTGGCTGCCAGCCGAGCCGGCGAGCAGTTGGTGGCCATCGGCATCGACGATCCTAGTGGCGAGACAGATCCCCCCTCGCGCTTTCTCGGCGAGTTCGGTGTGGTGCCGGAGCACGTCCAACCCGGCCGGGTGCCGTCCACTTTGCCAGCGCTGGTGGCGGAGTTGCGTCGCGTGGTAACCGACCAGGCCGCCGCCCCGGCCCTGCGCGAACGAGCGGCCGCCCAATTGGCCTGGCTCGCCGAGCAAGTAGACGACCAGGGGCGCGCGATGGTCAAGGGCGCCGATCCGAGGGAATGGTGGGGGCTTCGCGAGGTGAGTCGTGCCGAGCAGCCGGTCACCGACCTTGCCCGGCCGATCCGGCTCAGCGGCAGCGAAGTAGAGCAACTGCTCGGCTGCCCCCGACAGTGGTTCTTGTCCCGTCGGGTCCGAGCCGCTCGGCCTTGGGGGGTCGACGCCGCCTTCGGCACGCTGGTGCATCAGTTGGTTGCGCAGGCGACCAGCAACGGTGTGGCCGCGTCCGGGCTGTTGCCCGAGTTGGATGGCGGCTGGGCTCGCTTGCCCTACGACGCCGAATGGATCAGTCTGGCGGAGCGGCAGGCCGCCCAGGAAGCACTGGGGAGATTTGACGTGTGGGCGTCCACCGCAGACCACGGCCGCGTGTTAGGGGTGGAGGTCGAATTTCAGGTGCCGTTGAGCTTGGACGGCCACGAGCTGGTGCTGGTCGGCACCGTCGACCGGCTTGAGCTGGACGACCAAGATCGGCTCCGGGTGATCGATTTCAAGACCAGCCGAAGCCCGCGTCGCAGCGATGAGGTGGCCGAAATGGATCAGCTCGGCATCTACCAATTAGCGGGGCGGATGGGCGCATTCGACGAGATCGCCGATGGCCGACGTGAGCTGGCGCCCGCTGAGGTGGTCTACCTGCGTTGCGGGCTCGCCTCGGGTGAGCCGACGGTGAAGTTCCAGCCTTCGCTGGACGCGCAGCCGACCGCTCGGACCTGGGTGCACGAACGGCTTGCGCGGGCAGCCGAAGTCATCACTGCCGAGCGGTTCGAGGCCCGGGCCCACATCGGCTGTTCCTGGTGCGATTTCAGGTCAGGCTGCCCGCTGCAGCTGATGGGGAGAGACAGATGAGTGCAGTTCTTAGTTCCACCGCTGAGCTGGTCGATTTGCTGGGTGTGCCCTTCAGCGCCGAGCAGCTCAGCGCGATCACGGCGCCACTTGCCCCCGGGGTGATCATCGCTGGCGCTGGCACCGGCAAGACCACGGTGATGGCCGCCCGGGTGGTCTGGCTGATCGGCACGGGCCAGCTGTGTGCAGACCAGGTGCTCGGGCTCACCTTCACCCGCAAGGCGTCCGCCGAGTTGTCCCAGCGGGTGGACGAGTCGCTGGCCCGCGCCGGTTTGGGTGGCAACGCTGTGGCCGCTGACGGTGGGCGACCGGTGGTGATGACCTACGACGCCTTCGCGGGGCGTTTGGTGAACGACTTCGGGTTACGCATCGGGGTGGAGGCCGACCAGCGAATGGTCACCGGGGCAACCAGGTTTCGGCTGGCTGCCCAGGCCGTCTCACGGGTGCGTGGCGCGCTGCCTGAACTCGGGCATCTGCGCCCGGCGACTGTCACCGGACGGCTGTTGAAGTTGGACGGCGAACTGCAGGCACACTTGGTCGGTGCGGCCGAGGTGCTGCTGCACGACCGGGACTTCGCCAAAGAGTTGGCAGGCGTGAAACCCCACCGCGGTCAGCCCACCAAGGCGGTCCGCGAGGCGCAGTCAGCGCTCGGCGCCCGTTCCGAGCTGCTCGCATTAGTGGACGACTACCGACGCTTGAAGCACGAGCGGGGCCTCGTCGAGTACGCCGACCAGATGGCACTGGCGGCCGCAATCGCAGAGAACGCGCCAGACGTGGCACGGCAATTGCGTGAGCGGTTCGCAGTAGTGCTGCTGGACGAGTACCAGGACACCTCGGCGGCGCAGGCCCGTTTGCTGCGGGCCCTGTTCTCCGGCGGACACCCGGTCACGGCGGTCGGTGACCCGTTCCAAGCGATCTACGGTTGGCGCGGCGCCGCGCCCAGCAACATCCTGCAGTTCGGAGACGACTTCCCCCGAGTCGATGGCCGCCCGGCCAACCGCTACTCACTGCGGACCAATCGGCGCAGCCGACCGGTTATCCTCGACGCGGCGAATCGGCTGGCTGCCCCGCTGCGCGCCGACCAGCGGCTGGTGGTGCCAGGCGACAACCACGATCACACCCTGCGTGCGCCGGCTGGGAAAACCGGCGGCCAGGTGTGGGTAGCGTCCTTCGACTGCTGGCCCGAGGAGGTCGACTGGATCGCCGATCAGGTGGTCAGCGCCAAAGAGCAGCAGACGGTCTCGTCGTGGTCCGAGATCGCCGTGCTGACCAGGGCTAACGCCCCCATCGGAGCGCTTTTCAAGGCGCTGACCGAACGCGACGTGCCGGTTGAGATCGTCGGCCTCGGCGGGCTGCTCGAAGTGCCCGAGATCGCCGACATCGTCGCCACACTGACGCTGATCGAAGACATCACAGCAAACCCACAAGTCATTCAACTACTCAGCAGCGCACGCTGGCGTGTCGGCCCCAGGGATTTGGCGGTCCTAGGTGAACGGGCCCGTAGTTTGTGCCGGTCGGCAACGACCATCCCGCGCGCGGCAAGCGATGAACTCGAACTCACCGAACAGTTGTGTCTGATGGACGCGGTCGACGACCTCGGCCCCGCCCCCCTGTCTGCGTCCGCCCGAGAACGCATCTGCGAGTTCGCGGCGGAGTTGCGGATGCTGCGCCGCCATCGCGACGAACCAGTGCTGGAACTGGTGCACCGGGTGATCGAGGCCAGTGGAGTCGGTTTAGAGTTGGAGTCGCACCCGGAGTGGCATGCGACCGGTCGAAGTCGGCAGCTGACCCAGTTCGTGGACTCCATCGCCGACTACGTCGACATTGATGGCGATGGCGCGCTCAGTGGACTGCTCGCTTGGTTCGAGGCGGAACGCGAGACCGCCGAGGGTCTCGACCAGGCGGTTCCGAGCAGCCTCGATTCAGTGAAGTTGCTGACCGCCCATCGCGCCAAAGGACTTGAGTGGGACCTGGTCTTCCTGCCCGCGCTGTGCGAAGGTGTCTTCCCCAGCACGTTGCCGCCGGACAACTGGGTGACCCAAGCGCAGGTGCTGCCTGCCGGGTTGCGGGGCGACGCCGAGTGGGTGCCGCAACTTGGCTCGGTGAGCCGTGGTCAAGACTTCACTGACTACAAGCGCGAGCTGGCGACCGCTGCGCGGCAGGCCGAGGACCGGCTGAGTTACGTGGCGGTGACGCGGGCGCGGCAGCGTGTGGTGGCCAGTTGCCACTACTGGTTCCCAGGCCGCAAGACAGCGCGCTGCCCCTCGCCGTACTTCGAGTTGTTGTGGCAGGTTGCGGCCCAGACCGACGGTGTTCGGCGGGTCGCAGCGGTATCCGAGGTGAACCCGCTCAGCAACCAAGAGCTTCAGGTCGCCTGGCCGCCCCCGGACGACCAGTCCCGAATCGCCGCGCTGCGGGCAGGCGCCGCGCTTGTTCAGCAGGCCCGATCGCAGCCCATGTTCGACTGCTCCGGCGCAGACCTGGACGCAGATCAGCAGGGCGCACGGTGGCAGCGGGCAGCTGAGTTGCTGGTGGCACAGGAGCGGGCCAGACATCGTCGTCACGAATCCGTTGCGCTGCCCGGCTCGGTGTCTGCATCCGGGTTGTTGATGGCGAGCCGGGACGCCCAATCGTTCGCCGCTCAGATCGTCCGACCAATGCCTCGGCCGGTTGGCCGGCAGGCGGGCGTGGGTACCCGTTTCCACGAGTGGCTAGAGAAGCGCTTCGGAGTTGCGGCCCTGTTCGAGCACGACGAACTCGATCTCGAACCAGACGAAGCCGATGACCCGTCATCCGCAGATCTGATGCTGCGGCGGCTGATCGCCGCGTTCGAGCGCGGCAGGTATCGCGACCTGACACCCCAGGTGGTCGAGGAACCATTCATCTTGGTGCTCGACGGCCAGCAGGTCCGCGGGCGGATCGATGCGGTTTTCGCTACACCCGACGATGCCCACCACGACTATCAGGTGGTCGACTGGAAGACGTCTACGCGGCCCGCCGACCCGCTGCAGTTGTCGCTCTACCGGTTGGCGTGGGCGCACACTGCCGGCGTCCCGGTAGATCGGGTGGACGCGGTCTTCTACCATGTGCTCACCGACGAAGTGGAACGCCCTCAGCGGCTGCTGAGCGAGGCCGAACTGGTGGAACTGCTAGATTCCCTGGCCGCCCCGACGCCGACAGGAAGGTAGCCTCGCAGTTGTGAACGAGCGCCGCGTCCATCACGTCCAGATGCGCCCATGGGATGCCCCGTCGCTGCTCCACCGCTCATCCGAATTGCGCGACGACGACACGTTGCAACTGTTGTGGCGCGACCCGCGGGCCCGGTTGCTGCTGGTGGACGCGGGGTCCCGTTTCGCGCTCGACCCGTTCGGCTCGCCGACGATGGGCGATCTCGACCAGACCATCGCCTTCCTGGGTACCGTGCAGGGTGAGCCATGGTTCGCCCAGCGGGTCGAGCGGGTTCCGGGCGGTGAAACTATCCGCGACGCCTCCCTCACCGACACGCAATACCAGCTTGCCAGTGCCGCACTGGCGATCCTCAACTGGGGCGAATCAGCGATATTCTGCGATCGCTGTGCCGGGCGGCTGCGGAGGATTCGCGGCGGATTCGCCGCAGTTTGCACCACTTGCGGGCGCGAGCACTTTCCCCGCACCGATCCGGCGGTCATCGTTGCGGTCCTCGACCCGCACGACCGGCTCTTCCTGGCTCACCAGGGCGCTTGGGCGGCAGGTCGGGCGTCCATCCTCGCCGGCTTCGTGGAGGCGGGGGAGAGCGCCGAGAATGCGGTGCACCGCGAAGTCGCCGAGGAAGCCCGACTCGTGGTCGACAGTTGCCGCTTCATCGGGTCACAACCATGGCCGTTCCCGCGTTCGTTGATGTTGGCCTACGTGGCCCGCACCCGCTCAATCGGACGCGTCGACGAGGTCGAGTTGGAGTGGGGCGGCTGGTACACCCGGGCCGACGTGGACGCCGCCCAAGCACGGGGTTCGCTCACGCTGCCCGGCACGGGTTCGGTGGCCGGGCGAATCCTGGACGCTTGGCGAGCCGACACGTTACCTTCACCGGACTGATCTGTCTTCGGCTGGCGACGGTCAAGGCCCGCTCAGACCTGGACTGCCCGATCTCGTGACCTCACTTCGACTTCAGCCGGTCACCGAGCCCGGTGGCGCGTCGGGCGCGGGTGGTTATCGCCTGGATGATTGCGTCCTTGGTGGCGATGATCCGCACTTTGTGTTGGGCCCGGGTGACAGCGGTGTACAGCAACTCTCGGGTGAGCAGCGGTGAGCCGACCGGCGGCAGCACCAGACTGACCGCTCCGTACTCGCTACCCTGCGACTTGTGCACCGTCAGCGCATGCATCGTCTCGACGGAATCGAGCAACCAGGGCGAGCGCAGTCTGGGCACGTCACCGGCCGTCAGCGCGACCTCGGCGGTTCCGCCCAACCGGACCACCACGCCGGTGTCGCCGTTGGCGATTTGCAGTTCCGGTGCGTTGCGGGTGATCAGCACGGGGCGACCCAGATACCATTCGCCTTCGCGACCGTAGCCGCTGATCTGACGGCGCAAGAACTGCTCGACGGCCCGTGACCAGCCGGTCACACCGTAACGACCATGCCGGTGCGCGCACAGCAACCGGTGGGCGTTCAACACCGTCAGTGCCTCGACACTGTGGCCGAGGAGGGCGGCGGAGTGGATAGCTCGGCCTTGGGTCAGTAGGTCGTCGGATAGCCCGGCCGTGGCGGCGAGCGAACCCGGGTCGGGGTCAATCGGCAGCCATTCGAGTTCTGGACCGTCGGTCTCCAACAAGGCCAACGCGCGATCAACGTGGGCGTCCCGGATCGCTTCGGCGAACTGCTGGATCGGCCCAGAGAACCGGTGCGAATGGTCGAGCACCGTGACCGCGCTGCTCGGGTTGCTGCTGCTGACGGGCAGATCTGCGGTAACGATGTCGGCCAATACCGCGCCGGCCTCAACCGACGACAGCTGGTGGGGGTCGCCCACCAGCACCAGCCGGGTGCTGGGCCGCAGCGCCGACAGCAGCGCGCACATCAGGCTGAGCGAGACCATAGACATCTCGTCCACGATCAGCACGTCGTAAGGCAGCGGGTTGTCGGCGTTACGCGTGAAACCGGCGTGCGGCCGGGCGCCGAGTAACGAGTGCAGGGTGGTCGCCCGGGTCACCCGCAACCGTCGCCACGGCTGGCCGGCCCGTTCTGATCGCGCCAAGGAATCGTCCAGCGAATGCTGCATGCGGGCTGCTGCCTTCCCGGTGAACGACCCGAGCGCCACGGTGGTGCGCCGGTCGGCCAGGTCATCCAGGACGCGCAAGAGCTGCGCGATCGTGGTGGTCTTGCCGGTGCCAGGGCCACCAGCGATCACGCTGGTCCAACTCTTCACGCAGTTGCGGACCGCGTCTTTCGGCCGTGCAGAGGCACCGGCCGGGATCCCGAACGCTTCGAATGCGCGGTCAACCGCCGCGTCGAGTGCACCCTGGTCGACCTGCGGCGGACTGGCGTCCAGTCGGGTCAATAGCCCCCACCGGACGTCCTCTTCGGCCTGCCAGTTGCGTTCGAGATAGACCCGGCGTTCGACTAGGCGGAGCGGGAGACGATTCTCGGCGACTTGTTCACCCACCGCGACCAACGGCGAGGACGCCAGCATCGCAAGCCACTCGTCCACCCCGGGCCAGGGCAGTTCGCCCGGCGGGGGTATCTGGTCGGGCATCTGGTCTTGGTCGGGTTCGACAGCGGTGGTTTGCACCACATCGTCGAGCGGTAGGCAGACCGATCCGGCTTCCTGAGCGCGCAAGCAGAGCGCGGCCGCCAGCAAGACCTCTGGCCGGTTCTCGCCCACCAGCCGGCCGAGGGTGCGAGCCAGGTGCACTCCGCTCCAACCGATCACACCGGCTTGTGCGAACTCGGCGAGCAGACCTTCGGCTGCTACGGGGATGTCGATACCGTGCACTTCACTGCGCCCCTGCGAGTAGTTCGGATGCCCGGACGATCATCCCGGTGGGCGGCTGCCAAGTAAAGACGCCGCTCGGCATGGCGCCCAGTATCGGATTGTCAGGGCCTGTCATGCCGCGGACGAAGAGGTAGCCCACCCCGCCCAGGTGTCGGCCAGGTATATAGCCGGGCAGACGCCAAGCCAGATAGCGGTGCAGGGCAGCACAGTAGAGCAGCGCCTGCAGCGGATAGTGGGCCTCACACATCGCGGCGGTCATCGCGGCGGGTGTGTAGTGGCACGCGGTGAGCGGCTCGTCGGCCTGGGTGGGCACTCGATTCGTCTTGTAGTCGAGCACCACGAATCGCGGATGGGGGCCGGGCACCCTCAGGACCACGTCGATGGAGCCGGTCAGGAAGCCGGCTAACACGGTTTCCGCGGCGGCGGAGCCAGCCAATTGGCTGCCGTAGCGGCGTAACGGGTCGGCGTCGGGCAGTTGGGTCTCGAACAGCGCGGCCAGATCGGCCACCTTCCGCCGACGATTGGCGGCACCGAGAGGCAGCTCGAAGTCGAGTTCGGTGAGCCGGTGCCGCGCACCCAGTTGGCGCAGCGACCGGTTGTCGGTCAGCAAGCCGAGTGGGGTGGTCAGGGTTTGCACCAGCCCGTGCGCCAATCGGTCGGTGTCGAGCCCGGCGAGCGGGAATCGGTCCGCCAGCACCGCCAGCTCCCGGCTCAGCGCCCCGAGCAGTTCATCGTCGGCGGGATCGACTCGCTCCAGCACCGCATGGACCAGGCTGCCGAACTGTGTGCCACCCGGCAGCGTGGCCAGCGCCGAGGTGGGTGCCTGCACCGCGTCGCCATCGGTCGACCCGGTGGAGTCGGCCGACTCGACGGCGATGCGGAGCGACGCTTCCGTCTCGACTCGGTCGGCGGGCAACTCGGTTTCGTCAGATTCCGCGTCGATCGGTCTCGACGCTTCGCTGTGCATTGCCGCGGTCAGCCCGGTGTATGAGGTCCGCACCCATTCCCGGTCGATGTGGTCACTGAAGATGCGAGCGTCCAAGACCTGCTGCGAAGCCTCCGAGTCGGTGACCTCTAGGCTGGCTGGTCTGGCCAGCCCAGAGGGATCGACCAGGGTCAGGTGGCAGTAAGGACGCGACGGCAGCTGCGCGGCAGGCAGTGGCGAGAAAAAGGGCGGGGGTGGTGTGCCGTCCCAACGGTTGTTGCACAACAGCCGATGCAGCGCTGATCTGGTCGTGTTGTGAGGAGTCGGGGCCCACCACATCACCAGCAGCGACTGTGCCCGGGTGCATGCCACGTAGAACGACCGCAACGACTCGGCGGCCTCCTCCGAGCGGTAGTCCTCGGTGCGGTCTGCTCGGTCGAGAGGCTGGGCGACATCAAGTACCCGGACGCCATCCACGTGCCCGATGATCGGTGTGTCTTCGTAGGGGTCTTGGCAGTAGCGGTCGGCGGCCTGCGGGAGCAGGACAATCGGGAACTGCAGACCCTTGGCTTGATGCACCGTCATCACCCGGATCGCTGGACGATCAGTTGGCAGCCGCCGTGTCCGCTCATCGGGGATCTGACTGGCGCGCTCGATGCGGCGTCTCAAGTACTCAGCCAGGCCGGGCGCACCGAGGTACTCGGTCTGGTTGAGGATTTCGGTGACGTGACGAAGGTCGGTGACCAGCGCCTCGCCGCCGGGGCGGCTGAGCAGCCGGGAGTACAGCTGGCGTTCGGCAGTCAGAGTCTCGAAGACCGCCGCCACGCCCTGATCAGCCAGCAGTCGGGCGCACCGGGTCAGCAACGCAGTCATCGCCACCAGGTCGTCACCGTCGGCTGTCGCAATGTCAGCGCTGGTCCAATCGACCAAGCAGGTCATCATGGCCCGCCGCAGATGGCGTCGATCCGGGGTTTCCAATGCCTCCAACAGCACTAGCCAATCGGTGGCCGCCTGGGTGGTGAAGACGCTCGACTCCCCACTGAAGACCGAGGGATAACCGCTCGCCGCCAGCATCTCGTGCACCTGCTGGCCCACCTTGTTCGAGGCGACGAGCACCGCGATGTCGTCGGGACTGACCCGCCGCCATTCCCCAGCACTGTTGCGTAGCTCGTAACTGCCGGTCAGCAACAAGTCGACCTGGGCCAGCAGGTCAGCCTGAATCTTTTCCCGCGCCGACTCGATCCGCAATGGATCGTCGGCGTCGATGGCGCGGATGCGCACCATTTCGGCGGGTTGGTCGATGCTGGCTCTGATGCGGGCCAGGGTGTGCCGGGCATTGATCTGCGTCAGCTTGATGGCCGCGCTGGGGGTGCCCAGGTCGATCGGCCCGAAGATTCGCTCGATGCCCCGCACCACCCCAATGTCGGAGCGGTGGTTGGTGCCCAGTCGGATTACCCGGTCGGCGCTGGCCCGGGCCGCGGAGTAGGTCTCGACGTCACCGCCACGAAACCGGTAGATAGCCTGTTTCGGGTCGCCAATCAGCATCATCGTGGCCCGGCCGTGGAAGCCAGCCGCAAGGAACTGCCACTGCTGCGGGTCGGTGTCTTGGAACTCGTCCACCAGGACTACCCGGAATCTGCTGCTCAACAGTTCGGCCGCGGCCGGTCCGTTGCCAGGGTCTGTGAGTGTCGCGGCCAACCGGTTGATCATGTCGTCGTAGGTCAAGACGCGCAGTAGTCGCTTTCGGCGGTCGATCTCTGCCCTGACTGCGGCAGCGAATCCGACCCGCAGGGCGTAGTCGTCGCCTGGCGGGTGCAGTTGCTCGGCAGGATGGGCGTTGGCGATCCGACCCAGCATGCTCGCGTAAGCCCAGTCCAGGCGTTGCCACCGCTCATCGGACAGGTAGATGTCTGCTATCACTTCATCGGCGAGGACATCCAGGTCAGATCCCAACTCGACTGCCCGATCGTGGTCGGCGAGCAGCCCGAGTTCGTCCAGCATCCGTTTGGCGAAGGTGTGCAGCGTGACAATCGGTGCCTCGTCGACTTGCCCGAGCGCTCGCTCGATGCGGTCGAGCCGGGTTGCCAGCAACTCGGCGTCGGCGGCGATCACTCGGTCGACGTCGTCGTCACCGACGGGGCCACCGTCGATGACCCGTTGCAGCGTGGCGCGACTGCTAACCAGCCGGTCGCGGATGCTGTCGCGGAGTTCGGAGGTCGCGCGACGGCTAAAGGTCACTGCCAGGATCTGCCCCAGCGGGAAGCCCTCGCAAACGAACCGGGCGACCATGCCGGCGATGGTGTACGTCTTACCGGTGCCCGCGCTGGCCTCCAGCACGGTCGTGGTGCCGACTTCTGGCAGCGGACCGAACCAGTCGAAGTCCTCCATGCTGTCAGCCCACCTCCCGCTCAGGCCACCACGGTTCGAGGCGCGATGCGATCGGGCCGAGCACCTGGTCAGCTAGAGCCTCGAACCGGCCGGTAGCCAGCAAGTCATCGAAACCAGGGAAGAAGTAGCACCAGTTGGCGTCCTCTGCCGGGTATTTGTCGCGCGCTCGGTCCAGCGGCTCTCCCTTACCCCAGCTGAGTAGTCCTGCGTAGGCCGCTGCGGTTCGCAGCGGGAATGGAAGCACTGTCTGCATACCTTCTTCGCGGAGTTCGATCAACCAGGCCAGGATCTGCAAGGCGAGTTGCCTCTCTGGTGCGGCAAGCAGGTGACAACGCTTGCCGACCAGCAATCCGGACGCTCCGATCGGCTCTCGACCGGCTGCGCTCAGCAGTGCCAGCCGCAGCCAACAAGCCAAGGCATCGTCGGGTTTGGGGTGACCGAACCGCTGCACCACGACCCGGTTCCCGTACAGGCCGACCCGGCCGCGCAGCGCCCGGCCTGCCACCTCGACGTCGCAGTCGACCAGCCGCAGCCCGCCCGCCCGGACACGACCCACCACGGTTGCGACTTCTTGCGCCTGCGCCAGTTGGTCATCAAGGACGCATTGACCCCGCCGCCCCGGCAGCACGCGGCCACCCAACCAGGCCGAACGCCGAACTTGGTCCAGATCATGCCCAGCCACCAGCGATTCGAAGACCTCGTTGCCCAATTGCCATTTCATAAGTTGGTCGTCGGCCAAGGGCAGTTCGACTCGCAATTCCCGGGTGAACCCACCCAAAGTGGTGCCGACCGCTTGGCGCAGCAGTGCCCTGGCCGGGTTGGTGAAGAAGGCCACCAGATCTTCAATGTCGACTTCACTGGGAGTGTTGATCGCGTGCTGCCAACCCCCGGCCGGGGGCGGCGCGACCTTCGGGGCGGCCAACGCCAGCGCACCCTGAAGAGCCTGCCGGTCAAAACTGGCCGCTCGGGCGTTGCCGGTTACCGCGAAATCGGGCCAGCCATGCGGATGCATCGGATGCCAACTAACCAGCGCATCTGGGCCGGTTGCGCCCCGCCATTGGCCAGCGGCGCCGCCTACTGCGCAAGCCTCGACCAGTTCGCGGACGCAGATCGGCGCCGGCTGTGGCCGACCGGTAGCCTCGTCGGCACCCTGGGCGACAACGATGAACTTCTCGCGGGCTGCGAGTAACGCGTCCAGCAGCCGCTGCCTGCGCAACTCGCGTGGTCGGTCGGTCCAGTGTGAGATGAAGCCACTCGCAGGCCGGCTGAGGAGGTCGTCGCCATCGACGGGGGAGGGGCCGGGGAAGTGCGAGTCGTCCAGGCCGAGGACGCAGATCACCCGCGCCTCGACGCCAGCCATGTCGTCGAGGGTCGTGAACAGCAGAGAGCCGTTGCCGTAGTTGGGCCGGCGCCAGGCGGTCTGTTGCCGATCTGCCAGCCAGCCAGCCAGATCTCCGGCAACCAGAGGGGCCTGACGTTGCTGGGCGGTCTGCTCAAGTTCAGCCAGTTCGGACAGCGCGTGGCGCAGTTGCCAGTCGGCGTCAGGAGGCACCTCGACCAACAGCTCGATCGCGGTTCGCAGCCGGGTCGCCCACAGCGCCGCCGGGGCGGGCTCGTTGAAGCTCAACCAGATTCTCCGCACCCGAGACACCAGTTCGGCGAGTTGGCCGACCAACCTGGCGTCCGAGCCGTCCACTCCTGGCACTGGCGTGACCGTGCCCAGATTGACCGGGGGTCTGCTGTTGAAGGCAAGACTAATCAGCAACCGGTCGACGCCGGCCAGCCAGGTCGACTGGGTGATCGGCAGGCCGTTACGGCTACGCTGATCTGCGTCGACCCCCCAGCGGATCTCGGCAGCACCTACGAGTTCGTGCAGCCGATCGAGCGCGTCGGTGTCGAAACCGAATCGTTGGGCGACTGGTGGCAGCTGGCATAGGTCCATCAGGTCGACGCTGGTCGCGCGTCCGGTGTGCAGCGCGAAGAGTCGCTCGAGCACGCCTAGCACCGGATTGAGTGCCACCACCGACGGGGCTGCCAACTGCGCCCGAAGCCGGTGTCCGGGATGGAATCCAGCGGCGTTGCCGTCGAGGCAGAAGAAGGCCGAGATGAGTGGCGCGTACTGGGTCAGGGCTGGGCAGAGCACGACCACGTCACGCGGCTGCAGGGTCGGGTCATCGGTGAACAGCCCACACAGCACGTCGCGCAGCACTTGTACCTGGCGGTCCGGTCCGTGGCAGGCATGAATCTGTAGCGAGCCATCGGCCCCCGATCGGGACGCCGCTGGGAGGTCGTCACGGACCTCGGCCTGTACCTGTGCGAGCAGCGTGCCACCGGTGTCGGTGCTGCGTCTGGGAGAGGGCAGGGCCGACCGACTGGAGTGATGGCGCAGGAACGGCGAGCCGGGCCGTGTTGGGTCGATCAGGATCCCGGAGAGCACGAACCTGTGTACGTCGTGGTGACGCCCGAGCGCGCTCAGTAGCTCGAGCTCGGGGGGCGCCGGGTCGTCAACCTGCAACGCCACCACTCGTGCCGGGAGCCCAGGCACGCGGTGGCTGGCGAGCAGCCCCAGCAGCTGGTGGTGACGTTCAGCCGGGTCGGGACCAAGCATTTCCCGAAGCAACCGCCACAGCGCGGGCTGCCAGCGGTCGCGCGCTGCCAATGCAGCACCGTCGGGGCCCACATCGCGGGCGGACCGCCAGTCGGCGACCATGGCGGGGTGTTGCCGGGCGTAGCGGCGGAACAGTCCAGCGAGCCTACTGGCGGTCGTCTGGCCGCGGCCTGGGCGCCCATCCGGGTCGCCCAAGTGCCTGAGGAGCGGGGCCAGTTCCGCACGGTTGGCAGGGTCTGCGATGATCTCCAGGATGCCGAGCCAAAGCCCGGCACCCCGCCACTGGTCGGCGGGTAACAAGCCCTCGTCCTCGAAGGCGGCACCGACGTGCCGCTCAAGACGGGGACCGGGGATGAACTCCAGGCCGGCGGCGATCTGCGGCCCAGCGGCTCTGGCGGCCAGATACTGCGAGAAGGCCCGTTGATGAGCTGATGAGGGTGGCACTACCAAGTCGAGGTCGAGTGGGCCAGCGGGATGATCTTGCAGCTCGAGCGCGGCCAGCTCGCACAGATGTGACCAACTGGTGGCCGCGGTCGGGCTGTGAAGGCTCATGGCAATCCACCTTAGGACGCTGGTCCGGCAGTTTGTCGGTGGCCCGTTCTACGATGTGTCATCGTGAGAGCCGATCAATCGCGAGCCGCCGAGGTGCTGGTGGGCCTGGACGCCCAACAGCGGGCGGTGGCCACCAGCTTCGGCGTCCCGGTGGTGGTGCTCGCCGGCGCTGGCACTGGGAAGACTCGCGCCATAACCCACCGCATCGCCTTCGGCGCCTTCTCGGGTGTCCTCGATCCGGGGCGGACGCTGGCTGTCACCTTCACCGCCAAGGCGGCCGGCGAACTGCGGCACAGGCTGGCACACCTCGGCGTGCCACAGGTGCAGGCCCGCACTTTCCACGCCGCCGCGCTGCGTCAAATCAGGTACTTCTGGCCGCTGGTGCACGGGGTCGAACTTCCCCAGGTGACCGGCAGCACCTTCTCGCTGATCGCAGAGGCCGCCCGCGGGATGGGGGTACCGATCGACACACCATTGTTGCGTGATCTGGCTGCTGAGATCAGCTGGACCAAGGTGTCGAATATCGCGGCGCACCGCTATGCCGAGTTGGCAGCGCGCGCCGGTCGTCAGATCAGTGGGCTCGATCACGAAAAGGTCGCCGCGACGTTGGCCCGCTACGAGCAGGTGAAGAAGCGCCGTCAACTGATCGACTTCGACGACATCTTGTTGTGCGCCATCGCCTTGCTGCACGAACACCCGGAGGTGGCCGCCCAGGTGCGCGACCAGTACCGCCACTTCACCGTCGACGAATACCAGGACGTCAGTCCGGTCCAGCGCACGCTGCTCGAACTGTGGATCTGGGATGGGACAGACATCTGCGTGGTCGGTGACGTCAACCAGGCGATCCACACGTTCGCCGGCGCCCAGCCCAGCTACCTGACGAACTTCGCCCACGAGCATCCCGGAGCCATCACTCTGAAGCTTGAAACCAACTACCGCTCGACCCCGCAGGTGCTGGAGGCGGCCAATGCCTTGATCGGGCGGGGTCTGCGACTGCGTCCGACCAGGGCGGATGGCCCGGGATTGCAGGTGGTACCGGCAGCCGATGAGCAGGTCGAGGCCGCCGAGGTGGCCCGATGGTTGGTCGATGAACACGATGCCGGGCGGGCCTGGCGGGAGCTTGGCGTGCTGTATCGGATCAACGCCCAGGCCGAAGCGTTGGAGGAGGAACTGAAGACGTTGCGCGTGCCTTACGTGGTGCGTGACCTTGAGGGACGCTCAGCAGCGCCTCACCCGACTGGCGAGCCGCTCCAGGATGCGGTCACCTTGTCGACGATGCACTCGGCCAAGGGGCTGGAATGGGAATCGGTGGCGGTGATCGGGCTTTCGGAGGGACTGATGCCGTTCGCGTTGGCGACCACGCCTGCGGCGCTCGCCGAAGAGAAACGGCTGCTGTATGTCGCATTGACTCGGGCGCGCACCGGACTGCGGTTGTCGTGGGCAAGCGGGGGAGCGTCCGGTCGAGCGAACCGGGCCCCCTCTCGCTACCTGCGGCGAGCTGGGCTGGTGGCTATGTCGTCCGAAGTGCCGACGGGCAAATCGAGTCGACGCCAGCTACGGACACGGTCGCTGCCGAACTGCCGCGTGTGTGGTGAACCGCTCAGTGAGGCTGCGGAGATCAAGTTGGGACGCCATCCCGGCTGCCCGACTGACTACGATGAACGCTTGTTCGACGAGTTACGGAGTTGGCGTTGGGCGACCGCGCAGGCGCAATCGTTGCCAGCCTTCGTGGTCTTTACCGATACCACGTTGCGCGCGCTTGCCGAGCAACGCCCGGCAGACCGTGCCAGCCTTCTGCGCATCCCGGGGATCGGGATGGCAAAGGCTGACCGGTACGGTGCAGAGGTTGTCGATTTGATTGCGGCTCATGCGCAGGCATGATGGTGGCCGCCAGCGGCGATGGTTGTCAGGCGCGGCCGAGGATACGGTTCAGGTTGGTGCCGCAGACCGGGCACTTGCCCTTGGCCATCTTCGTGCCCCGGTCGTTGACCACGACGTTGCCCTTGGCTTCACGCTTTTGCTTGCACTTGACGCAGTAGAACTCGCCTTCGTAGCTTTCTTCGGCCATCGTATTCTCCTTGCACTGGGGTTAGATCTTGGAAGCTGGCACCCGCATCACGAATCCCAGCCGCTGAGCGGTGAGTCTAGTCGCATGGCCCATGACATCGCAGCAAGACAAGGCGTTGTTCGCTGGAAAAGCAAGACCCTCGGGGCTTGGGCTTGCACGCCTTCCCCTGCGCGCATCCGAGACTCCGAGGGCCTATGCCGTCACCGTAGTGGCCGATTCCGTCGGCCGTCAAGGAGGAGAAGTGCCGCAACGAAGCGTTGCCCCACCGGCCAGTGAGGTGCTGCCCACCGCAGCGTTACGAGTGCCGAACCTGCCGGCCGGCATCAGTCAGATCGAGATCCGCCGCAGCGCCAAGCGGCGCAGCACCGTGACAGCGCGAGTCGAGGCAGACCGCATCGTCCTGTTGCTACCAGCCGCCCTCGGAGCAAAAGCTGAGCAGGAGTGGGTAGACACGATGGTGCAGCGGATCGCGGACAAACGGACCCGGCCGCCCAGATCGGACGACGACTTGGCTGCCAGGGCGGATTCTGTCGCCGCCAACTACCTCGACGAGGCGGTGGGTTACCGCCTGCGGCCGGCGTCGGTTCGCTGGGTGACGAACATGGACCATCGATGGGGCTCGTGCAGCAGTGACTCGGGGGCGATCCGGGTCAGCCATCGACTACGAGAGATGCCCGATTGGGTGCTTGACTTCGTGCTCGCCCACGAACTCGTCCACCTTGTGGAACCCAATCACGGACGTCGCTTTCAAGAACTGCTAGGTAACTATCCGTTGGCCGAACGCGCCGAAGGGTATCTGGAGGGTTGGTCGGCAGCCCGCTGATCGGCGGCTACCGACCTTCGTCGGATTCGTTGCGGCGCTCCTGCTCGGCCTGCTCCAACAGCTGCGCCAGAGCCAGGTCAATTTCATCGGCTTGCGGCTCCTGCTGGGCCGCCTCGACCATTCGCAGCGGGTCGTCCAGATCCTCTGCTGTTGGCATCAGGTCGGGATGCGACCAGACCGCGTCGCGGCCTGCCACGCCGCGGGCGCGAGTGAGCACCGCCCACATGTTGGCCGCGTCGCGCACGCGTCGCGGTCGAATATCCAGACCCACCAGCGTCGAGAACAATTCTTGGCTTGGGTTCGCGGTGGCCCGACGCCGTCGGACCGCTTCGGCCAACGATTCGGCCGCATGGGGCATCCAGGTCGCGACGGTGTTCGCCGTTACCTCGTCCACCCAGCCCTCGACGAGCGCCAGCAGCGTTTCCAGCCGACCCAGCACCTCCACCTGCTCCGCTGTCTGGCTGGGGGAGAACAGTCTGCCCTGCAGCTGCTCACTCAACTCGATGAGTCGTTGTGAGGTGAGCGAGCTCATGTCGCCGACATCAATAGCCTCGGTCATCGCGCCGACATCAATGGATATCTGGCGGGCGTACTGCTCCAGCAGCGACAGCACGTGCGGGCCCAGCCAGCCGACATGAGCGAACAACCGCTGGCGGGCCTCCTCTCGGACGGTCAGGTAAAGACGCACATCGTCGTCGGGCACGCCGAGCCCTTCGGAGAATCTCGTGAGATTGGCGGGCAGCAACACGATCTGCGCCTGCGGTAGCAGCTGCACGCCGATCTCGCTGCCGGAGACGATCTCGCTGGCGATCTTCCCAATTGCCTTCGCCAGTTGCATCGCATACATCGAGCCGGCTGAGGCACGCAGCATCGGGGCGAACATGACGCTGAACTGCGCCAGCTCGGGCGGTGCGCCCTCGGCGGCTTCGAATTGCTGTCCGACCGAGTTAGCCAGCGCATCGGCGATCCGGGTGGCGATCGGCTCCGCGACCGTACGCCAGGACTTGGTGGTTTGCTCCACCCACTGCGCGCGACTCCAGGCTGCCGGTTGGCTCGTCAATTGGTCGAACGCCACATTCTGGTCGAGCCACAACGACGACAACCGAGCGGCCTCCGCCACCTGCCGCAGATCGGTTTGCGAGGGAGTGGGGTCCGACCCAAGTGAGGCGACCATGTGCCGGGCGGCCGAAGTGGTTTGCGCCCAGTCGATGCCCGACGAGTCGGCGCGTCCTGACATGGACGACATGGCCTGCTGAACCTGCGCTAGAAGACGCTGGAAATCGAACTGGCCTCCCGGTGTATTGAACTGAGAGAACCACTTGGCCATCGGGTCTTCAGGCTCGGGATTGGGGCCGGGGCCTGCTGTGTCGTCGTTCATCGCTCACCGTTTCGTCCGTCGTGGATGCGTCCATTGTTCCGCAGCGAGCAACCGAGCGGGTGGCTGGTTGACGACAACCGGTAGGGTAAGGGGCAGTACAGGCGGTTCGTGAGGTGGCTTGATGACGAAGCAGGGCTGGACGGCAACGGTGTCCACGGCCCTATTCGTGCTGCTTATCGCACTGATCTCGCTAATCCCGGTGCCGTTTGTCAGTTGGACACCGGGTGAGGTCACTGACCTGTTGGGGGATCGCAACGGTGAACCGATCTTAAGAATCAGTGGTGCGGCCACCTACCCGACCAGCGGACAGCTCCAGCTCACCACAGTTGCGGTCACCAGTCAGGACGCCGACATGACTCTGCCGCAGGCATTGCTGGCTTATGCGCTGCCCTCGCAAACGGTCCTGCCGCGCGACGTCGTCTACCCGATCGGGCGCCCAAGCACCCAGCAGCAGACAGACACGACGCAGCAGATGGTCACCTCCCAGCGGGACGCTGTGGTGGCGGCGCTGCTGGAGGCCGGCGTTCCCGTCACGCCGCTACCGTTGGTTACCCAGGTTTCTAGTTCGGGCCCCGCCTACGGCAAGGTGGAAGTTGGCGACCTGGTGACTGCGGTCGATGGCTC
>JAAYVP010000117.1 GCA_012517115.1 Brooklawnia sp.
ATCGACTTTGATCTGATGGTTTCCGATCTCGCCCCCGTCGATCTTGTGCTGCAGCGAGTCGGACGGCTGCATCGTCACTCGCGCCCCGAGCGTCCTGCAGCGGTGGCGCAGCCGGTGCTCTTCCTGCGGGGCGTCAGCAATTGGGCCACCAAGCCTCCGGACTTTGTCCGTGGGTCGACCGCCATCTATGGGGACGCTACCCTGCTGCGGTCTGCGACGGTGTTGGACGGGCAGGCGCAGGTGAGTCTCCCGCGGGACATCCCGGCACTCGTCCGGCGGGCATACGACTCGACTCTGGCAGCGCCGCCCGGCTGGGAGACGCGCTGGGCGGTTGCCGAAGCCAACTCGGTGACCGCGACTGAAAGAGCGCGCCATCGGGCCCAGAGCTTCCTACTCGCCGATCCAAACCAGCTTGACAGCCTCAACGGCTGGATTGATGTGGTGGCCGATGATCCTGATCGCAGCGAGGAGCAGGGTCGATCGCAGGTTCGTGACTCAGAGGACTCTCTTGAGGTGATTGCGCTTTGGCGCGATGTCAACGGACTGTTGCGGCTGCCGGCCTGCGCGCCTCGGCGTCCAGGGGCCGTGATCCCCGAGGGCCTGGAATGGGGAACTGGCTCAGAGCAGTCTCTAGCGCGTGAGATGGCCTCCTGCACGCTGTCGTTGCCGATCCAGCTGACCCACCCCGGAGTGATCGACCGAGTCATTGCCGAGCTTGAAGGCACCGTGGACTATTCCGGCTGGCAGGCCTCGCCGTGGATCAGAGGGCAGCTCGTTGTGGTCTTCGATTCAGACGATCATGCCACCTTGGCGGGGTTTGACCTCCACTACACCGCTGACGAGGGCCTCGTCGTGACCCAACTCAAGGAGAAGCCGTGACATCACCCGTAACGTTCAACCTGATCGATGAACCCTGGATCCGAGTACGCACGCTCACCGGTGCCGTTCAGGAGCGTTCACTATGGGCTACTCTGGCTGAGGCGAACGAACTGCGTGGGCTGGCTGGAGAGATCCCCACTCAGGACGCGGCCATACTGCGGCTGCTTCTGGCAGTAATCCTGGGTGCCACCCGACCTCGGTTTCCCCGTAGCGATCGCGAGAATCTGGAACTGTTCGAGGCGTGGTGGGACGACACCCAGCTACCAATGGACATCGTCGGGCCGTATCTGGATGGGGTGCACCAGCGCTTCGATCTGCTCCATCCGCAGACCCCCTTCTACCAGGTGGCCGGACTGACCACGCCGAGCGGGAAGAAGACAGGACTCGGCAAGTTGATCGCTGATCTGCCCGCGAACCTGCCCTTCTTCACGACAAGAGGGGGGCGGGAGCTTGAGAGCCTGAGCCTATCGGAGGCGGCTCGTTGGCTGGTGCACTGCCAGGCGTTTGACCCGTCCGGGATCAAGACTGGAGCTGTCGGGGACGTTCGTGTGAAGGGCGGCAAGGGGTACTCCTTCGGCTATCCGGCCTGGGCCGGGAACCTCGGCCTTGTGACGGCCGAGGGTCGGACATTGGCCGAGACGCTCCTGCTGAATACCCCCTGGTTCGTCTCCGGCCCGGATGACCTGCCCGTATGGGATCGACCCCAACTCGGGCCGGGAGCCGACGCCGGGCACCCAGCGCCGCGAGGACCGGCCGACCTGTTCACGTGGCCTTCGCGCCGCCTGCGGCTCTTCTTGACCGACGACCGCGTTACGGATGTGCAGATCTCTAACGGCGACCGTCTCGGCCCCCAGAATCTCCATGCCTTCGAGCCGATGACCGCCTGGCGTTACAGCAAGGCTCAGTCGAAGGCGGGTACCAAAGTGCTGATGCCCGTCACCCACGACCCGACCCGGCGCATCTGGCAGGGCCTGGGCCCCTTGGTGCAGCCTTCGTTTGGCCCGAACGAAGGGCAACCCGCGCGCGTCATCGGTTGGCTGGCCCAGCTCCAAGAGGAGGAGATCGTCCCCGGGGGCCACATCGTTGACCTGCGCACCGTGGGCTTGGAGTACGGCACCCAGAATTCGGTGATCACTGGCGCTACTGATGATCGGCTCACAGCCAGCGTGGCCGCGCTCACCGATCCGGTTCTGGTGCAGGCTGCTGTCGACGCTGCCTCCCAGGCTAGCCAGGGTGTGATCGCACTGGCTAACTTGGCTGGCAACCTTGACCGGGCCGCGGGTGGTGAAGGGAATGCCCGTGAACATACGTTCGAGGTCGGCTACGCCCTTCTGGACAGCCCCTTCCGGGCCTGGATTCGCACGCTCGATCACCCCGAGCATGTGCCTGATCACCGTAACGCGTGGGCGGTGACTGCGTCCGCGCTGCTACGTGAGGCGGGGGATGCCCTGGTCGGTGACGCTGGCCGTGCCGCGCTGGTCGGGAGGCCTGTTCGACGAGATCGAACTGGCCAGGCCGAGTTGCTGGACGCCGGCTTGGCCCTCCTTTGGTTCAGGACCAGCCTCGCCAAGACCTTTCCGCAAGCCAAACCCCACTCCGATGAGGTGATTTGA
>JAAYVP010000118.1 GCA_012517115.1 Brooklawnia sp.
AGACCGATCCGATGCTGCCCGGAGCGAGTCCGCTCTCAATGGTCGCGGCACCCGCCACGCCGACCAGGATGAAACCGGCATGGGCGACAGAGGAGTAGGCGAGCATCCGCTTGACATCGGTCTGCATCAGACCGACCAGTGCGCCCACCAGCATCGTGGCCACCGCCACCACGGCGATTGCGGTCTGCCAGTCCCAGCGCAGCGAACCGAGTGCCACGTAGAGCAGCCGTAGCAAGCCCACCGCAGCGGCCAGCTTCGTGCAGATCGCCATGAACGCGGTCACGGGGGTGGGGGATCCGACGTATACGTCGGGCACCCAGCCGTGGAACGGCACTGCCCCGATCTTGAACAGCAGACCAACGCTCACCAAGGTCAATCCAATCAACAACAGCCACGAGGACTGCACGTTTTCCTGGATCGCCATGTCGATATGGCGGAATTGGAAGGCCGCCGCGTAGCCGTAGAGCATCGCTATGCCGTAAAGGAAGATGGCGGAACTGAGGGCACCCAGCAGGAAGTACTTCAGCGAAGCCTCCTGGCTGAGCAGGCGCCGACGCCGAGCCATGCCCGCGAGCACGTACAGCGGGAAAGACAGCACCTCCAGCGCCACGAACATCGTGATCAGGTCGTTGGCGGCGACGAAGGCCATCATGCCGCCGAGCGAGAACAGCAGCAGCGGGTATACCTCGCTGTGCTCCTGGCGGGCGGCGATCGCCTCGCGCTCGGCCTGTGAACTCGGCACTGCCGACACGTTCGCCGCGAACGGGGACACGCCGCCCCCGACCCGACGCTCGGCGAACAGCAGCACCGACAGTGCCCCGAAGAAGAGCAGCAACGTCCAGGCGATCCAGGTGGGACCGTCAAGACTCAGCGATCCGATAGCGGCTAGGGTTTGGGTCCCCGCGCTCCAGTTGATGACGGTCCAGCCCAACGCGCCAATCAGGACCAGCAGCGTCCACGCTGACTGCACGCTGCTGCGTACCAGCCGCGGGACAGCCGCTTCGAGGATCACCCCGATGGTGGCACCCACTAGCACCACGATCACGGGTGCTGCGGGGAGGAATTCGTCGATCATCACTTGCCTCCCATCGACCCGGGCTGCGGATCGCTCATACCGACGTGAGTCATCGTGGCCTGGGCGGTGGGCGTGGCCACCTCGATCATCGGCTGCGGGACGAAGCCGAAGACCAGCAGCAACGCGATCAACGGTGCAACCACCAACTTCTCACGCGGAGCAAGATCGCTGGTGATGTGCTGCTCGGTTTGTTCAGTGACCTCACCGGTGAAGACCCGCTGATATGCCCACAGCACGTAGACCGCAGCCAACACGGTGCCCAGCACCGCGACTGCGACCGCGACCGGCTGGGTGGGCCAGGCACCGATCATGATTGTGAACTCGCCAACGAAGTTCGCGGTGCCCGGCAGACCCAAAGTCGCCAAGCCTGAAACCAGGAAGACCCCGGCCAACACCGGCGCCACCTTCTGCACGCCGCCGAACGCCGCGATCTCAGCCGTACCGCGACGGTTCAGCAGGAATCCCACCACCAGGAACATCGCCGCCGAACTGAAGCCGTGGGCCAGCATGTAGAAGATCGACCCGGTTACAGATGCGGTGGTGAAGGCGAAGATGCCGAGGACCATGAAACCGAAGTGGCTTACCGAGGTGTAGGCGACCAGCCGCAACAGGTTCTTGCTGGAGATGGCCATCAGCGCCCCGTAGATCACTGAAACGACCGCGAGGAAGATCACCAGAGGAGTCGCCCATGCGCTCGCGTTGGGGAACAGCCCCAGGCAGAACCGGATCATTCCGAAGGTACCGATCTTGTCCAGGACGCCGACCAGCAGAGTGGTCGCACCCGGAGTGGCCTGCTCTGCGGTGTCAGGCAACCAGGAATGCACGGGCACCATGGGCGCCTTGACCGCGAACGCGACGAAGAAACCGATAAACAGGAACTGCTCGAGTGTGCCGCCGATCGAGATGCCGGCGACGTCCGAGATCAGGAAGCTCGGCTGCCCGGCCCGCGCGGTCACGACATAGACGCCAATGACGGCGAAAAGCATGACCAGCCCGCCGGCCAACGAGTAGAGCAGGAACTTCATCGCAGCCCGGCCGCGATTAGTGCCACCCCAACCCTGGACCAGGAAGAACATCGGGATCAGCGTCGCCTCGAAGAAGAGATAGAACAGCAGCACATCTGCCGACATGAAGACGAACAGCGCGAAGCCCTCCAGCAGCAGAGCGAAACCGCCGAAGACGTTGCTCCCCCACCGGGGTTGTTCAAAGCCGAAGATCTTCGAATCGTCGATGCGCCATTCGGCTAGCAGCACGATCGGCAACAGGATGACCGTGAGCAGCACCATCGCCCGGCCCATGCCGTCCAACGACAGGGCGTACCACGCGCCGATCTGCGGGATCCAGGAGACTGTCTCAGCGAGGTCGGAGTCGGCGGAGCCGAAGAAGACCACCAGACCAAACACCAGTGTGATTAGGGCAACGGCCATCGCGAGTTGCCTGCCGGCTTTTCCGCGTACCACGAAAGCCAGCAATGCGCCGATCAGCGGCAGCAAGCCGAGGATCGTGAGCATGGGGACGTTATCCATCTTGTGCTCCTCCCCTCAGGCCAACCGGCCGAGGATCAACACGACGCTGACCAGGACTGCGCCGACCACCATCCACAGACCGTAGCGGCGCTCGTAGCCGTTCTGCAGTCGGCTGAAAGCATCGCCGATGCCGGTCGCCAGCGCGGTAGTGCTGCGGACACCACCGTCGATCAGCAGGTCGTCGACGGCCTGGAAGCCATCGACCAGTTTGCCACCGCCCCGGACGAAGACTGCGTCGTTGAACTGGTCGGCCAACAGGTCGTTGCGTCCGATGTAGACGATCGGGTTCTTGGTGCGCGGTTGCTCGAAGCTGATCTCGCCGCGGTACATCAGGTAGCCGACGCCGACGCCGATAAGCACCAGCGCGAGGGTGGCCCAGCCCTGCCAGGGGATCTCCCACAGGGCGGTGGCGTGCGGATGGTGGCCGGTGGGCGGGGCGAGCCAGGTCTGGATCGCGCTGTTGAGCAGCATGCCGAGCGCAGCCGAGCCGATGGCCAGAACGACCAACGGGACGACCATGATGCCCGGCGACTCGTGAGGATGCACGCCCTTAGCCCAACGCCGCTCACCGAAGAAGGTCATCATCATCAACCGCGTCATGTAGAACGCGGTGATCGCGGCACCCAGCATGGCCAATGCGCCGAAGGCCATTCCCCGTTCCCAGGCCGCCACAACGATGTGGTCCTTGGAGTAGAAACCGGCCAGCGGCGGGATGCCGATGATCGCCAGATACCCGATGCCGAAGGTCACGAACGTCCAGGGCATCACCTTCCGAAGCGCACCGAAGTGCCGCATGTCGGTGTCGTCGTCCATGGCGTGCATCACCGACCCGGCACCCAAGAACATGTTGGCCTTGAAGAAGCCGTGGGTGAACAAGTGGAAGATCGCGAACGCGCCACCGGCCGGTCCGATCCCGGCCGCGAGCATCATGTAGCCGATCTGGCTCATCGTCGAGCCCGCCAGCACCTTCTTGATGTCGTCCTTGGTGGAGCCGACCCAGGCACCGGCCAACAGCGTGACCACACCAACGACGCAGACCGCCAGCGACGCCGCCGGGGTCAACTCGAAGAGGATGTGGCTGCGCACCACGAGGTAGACGCCAGCGGTGACCATGGTCGCCGCGTGGATGAGGGCCGACACTGGTGTGGGGCCTTCCATGGCATCCAGCAACCAGGACTGCAGCGGGACCTGCGCCGACTTGCCGCAGGCAGCCAGCAAGAGCAGGAAACCGATTGCGGTGATCCAACTCGCGGACGCGGTGTCGGCGGCCTGGTTGACCTCGGCGAAGTTCAGCGAGCCGAACAGGGCCATCATGATGAACATCGCGACCAGCAGGCCGAGGTCACCAATGCGGTTGACGACGAAGGCCTTCTTGGCCGCCAGCGCGGCGCTGCGCCGCTGCTGCCAGAAGCCGATCAACAGGTAGGACGCCAAGCCGACGCCTTCCCAGCCGATGAACAGAACGGCGTAGCTGTCTGCCAGTACCAGCGTCAACATCGCCGCGATGAAGATGTTCATGAATGCGAAGAAGCGGCGCCGATGCGGATCTTCGGCCATGTAACCGACCGAGTAGATGAAGATCAGCGAGCCCACGCCGGTGACCAACAGGGCGAACAGGATCGACAGTTGGTCGACCAGTAGCGCAGCGCTCAAGTTCAGGTTGCCGACATCGATCCAGTCGAACATCGACACTTGGACGGCGCGGTCCGCCACCTCGGCACCAAGCATCTGAACGAACAGCGCCGTCGCCACAGCGAAGGAGCCGATCACGCCGAGCACGCCCAGCCAGTGCCCCCAGGCGTTGGTGGCCTTCCCGCCGAGCAGCAGGATGGCTGCCACCCCCAGCGGAATCGCGATCATCAACCAGGCGTACTGGAACAACCCAGTCGCTTCGACCGGAACTACGATTTCCAACGGATTCACCAGTGCCCCCTCAGTACTTCAGCTGGTTCTGGTCGTCGACCGAGGCCGAGCGTCTGGTTCGGAAGATGATCATGATGATGGCCAAACCGATCACCACTTCGCCGGCCGCGACCACCATCACGAAGAACGCGCCGACCTGCCCGAGCAAGTTGCCGTTCGCGTAGCTGAACGACACCAAGGCGAGATTCGCTGAGTTGAGCATCAACTCCACCGACATGAACGCGATCAAGGCATTGCGGCGGATCAAGAAGCCCAGTAACCCGGTGCTGAACAGGACCGCAGATAAGACGAGATAGGCTGCCGGGTTCATCGCTCCTGCTCCTCGGTGTCTGCGTCGCCTGCGGGCAGGCCAGGGCGCCCGGAATCCTCCAAGTCAGCGGCGACTCTGTCAGCCAGGTCGGTACCTTCGGCCTCATCGCCGACAGCGACGAACTTGGTAATGGCTGCACGATGCGCCGAACGCAGTCCATCGTTTTCGACAATCGCCACGCCGCGCACCTTGAGCGTCGGCGAGATCGAGGTTTCGGCGACCGATCCGTCTGGCAGCAGCGCCGGGTAGTCGGCGGAATTGTGCCGAGCGTAGACTCCG
>JAAYVP010000119.1 GCA_012517115.1 Brooklawnia sp.
GCTCTACACCCGGATGGACGACCTGGCCCGCCGGCTCGTCATCGCCCGCGCCGACGGCATCGCCCACCAGGACTTCCTGACGAGACTGTCCCAGCTGGACCTGCTCATCATCGATCTATGCCGATACCGCGACTATGCCGAAGGTGGCGCCGCTGCTGCGTGAGCGGGTCTGCGCTTGGGCCCTTTCGCAGCGCGATGTGAGGGGGTGTTCTCGGCATAGTTGCCGCCTCAGGCTGGTCCTCTGGAGGGAAGTGAGTACTTCCCGGAAGAGGAGGTCGTCATGGGCACGCCGCGACGCAAGTCAGGGGTTCTGGCAGGGGAAGTGGAGCCGTACCGGGAGTGGCTGCTCGCGCAGGGCTACAGCTCTGCGTCGGTGATCACGCTGCTGCGTACTGTCTCGCAGTTGGGGGTGTGGCTGCAGGCGCGGGGTATGGCGGGGACAGAGATCGATCCTGATGAGGTCCGGCAGATGTTTGCCGCGCGTCGGCGGTTGGGTCGTCATGGCGTGCCTGGGGAGCCCGGCATGGGTCGGTTCCTGACGTTTCTCGCTGGCCGTGGGCTGCTCGCCCCAGCCGCACCGTTGGAGCCGTCACCGTTGGAGGTGCTCATGGCCTCGTTCCGAGACTGGATGGTGCGTGAACGTGGCCTGGCGGGCGGCACGGTGATCCGTTACGAGCGCACCGCTCGCCGATTTCTGGCCGAGCAGGTACTGCGCGCGGACGCTCTTGACGTGGCTGGGTTGACCGGCGCCGATGTCAATGCGTTCCTATTGCGCGAGTGTGCCCGGGTGTCGGCCGGGTCGGTCAAGGGCCGTGTCGCCGAGCTGCGGGCTCTGTTCCGGTTCCTTTACATCGAGGGGCTGATCCCGTTGCAGCTGGGTGGTGCCATCCCACCGGTAGGTGGTTGGCGACTGGCCACGATCCCGCGGCTGGTATCCGCCGAGGACGCGCAGCGGGTCATTGACAGCTGTGACGCCGGCACCGTGGCAGGCGCCAGGGACTTGGCGATCATGCTGTTGGTCGCGCGGCTTGGGCTGCGCTCGGTGGAGGTCGCCCGGCTCGAGCTGGAAGATGTCGATTGGCGTCACGGCGAGCTGACGGTGCACGGCAAGGGCCGCCGTGAGGATCGGCTGCCGTTACCGACTGATGTCGGGGAGGCGTTGAGTGACTACCTGGCGGGTCGGGGCCGCGTCGAAGGCTCTCGTCGGGTCTTCTTCACCTGCCGTGCCCCGCACGGCCCGATCCTGCCAGGCGTGGTCGGTGAGGTGCTCGGACGCGGCTGTAAGCGGGCCGGGATCCCCCAGTTCGGGCCGCACCGGTTACGTCACGCGCTGGCCGGCGAGCTGCTGCGCCAAGGTGTCGGCCTGGTTGCGATCAGCCAAGTGCTGCGCCACCAGGATCTCGCCACTACCGCCTTGTACGCGAAGGTCGACCTGCCCGCCCTGCGTCAGGTCGCGCAACCGTGGCCGGCGGTGTCCTGATGAGCACGCTGATCAAGCCGCTGGAGGAGTCACTGCATGACTACTTGGCGTTGCGGCGGGGACTGGGACATCAGATGGACGACGCGTCGCGGCGGCTGCCCTCGTTCGTGGCGTTCCTGCAGGAGGAGGGCCTGGACACGATCACCGTGACAGCGACGTTGGCCTGGTGCCAACAGCCCGCGCCGGTCGGAGGAGTAACCGTCGCGCCGCGCCGGATGACCGCGGCCCGCGGGTTTGCGCGGTACCTCTCCGGGATCGACCCGGCCACCGAGGTGCCCCCAGTTGGGCTGGTCCCGTTACGTCAGCGACGGCCGGAACCGTTCATCTACTCGCAGGCCGACATCGCCGCGATGCTCGCCGTCGCGCGGCGGCTCGGTCCCGGCCCGCTACGCGGGAAGACGTACTACACGCTGATCGGTCTGCTGGCCGCGACCGGGCTGCGAGTCGGGGAAGCGATCAACCTCGACCTGGGTGACATCGACGACCGCGAGGCCGTCCTGACGATCCGCGAGTCGAAGTTCGGCAAGTCCCGGCTGGTGCCGCTGCACTCGAGCACGATGTCCGAGCTGGTCGACTACCGCTCGGTGCGCGACACCCACCCCAAGAGCGCGCCCCAGCCGGCCTTGTTTATCTCACGAACCGGCAAGCGCCTGGTCTATCAGGTGGTCTGCCAAACCTTCCGGACGATCGTCACCGACGCCGGTGTCGGCATCGACGCCGCCCGGCCCCCGAGATTGCATGACCTCCGCCATCGATTTGCCGTTATCACCCTGCTCGGCTGGTACCGCTCCAATCAGGACGTGCAGGCGAAGCTGCCGACCCTGTCAACCTACCTCGGGCATCGGGAACCATCCAGCACCTACTGGTACCTGTCCGCGATCCCTGAGCTACTCGCGCTGGCGGCCGAACGGCAGCAGTACTCCGCGTGGTTGGGACACCGACCATGACATCGGTCGCACCCACCCTGCAGGCCTTCTTCACCGACTGGCTCCTTCAACAGCGGCACGCCAGTGCCCGCACCGTTGCCTCCTACCGGGACACAATGCGACTGCTGGTCGAGTTCATCCACGAGCGCACCGGCAAACTGCCCGCGGACTTGGACTGGCACGACCTCCACGCCCCCGTCATCGTCGCGTTCCTGGACCACCTCGAACACAACCGGCACAACAGCATCCGCACCCGCAACGTGCGACTGACCGCGATCCGGTCGCTGTTCCGTTACGCGTCGCTGCGTCACCCGGAGCACGCCGCGCTAATCCAACGCGTCCTAGCGATCCCAGCCAAGCGTTTCGACCGACGCATCGTCGAATTCCTCACCGCCACCGAGGCCGACGCACTGATCAACGCACCCGACCAGAGCCGCTGGGAAGGCCGACGCGACCGGACCCTGCTGGCCCTGGCCATCCAAACCGGACTGCGCGTGTCCGAGCTGACCGGGCTGAACATCGCCGACATCACCCTCGGCCCCGATCCCAGCCTCACCTGCCAGGGCAAGGGCCGCAGGCAACGCAGCGTGCCACTCGCAGCCAACATCGAGGCGCTGCTGCACGCCTGGATCCGGGAACGAGGCGGAACCCGCACTGACCCTCTGTTCCCCACCCGCACCGGACGACGACTCTCCCGCGACGCGATCGCCCAACGGGTGCAGACCCACGCCGCGACCGCCGCCACGTCATGCCCGTCCTTGGCCGGACGCGCTCTGCATCCCCACGTGCTGCGCCACACCTGTGCGATGTCCCTGCTGCAGGCCGGTGTAGACACCTCGGTGATCGCTCTCTGGCTCGGTCACGCCAGTCCCCGCTCCACCACCGTCTACATCCACGCGGACATCACTATCAAGGAGAAGGCCCTCGCCCAGACTGCGCCGCTTCACGTCAAGCCCGGCCGGTACAGGCCAGCTGACAAGATCCTCGCCTTCCTCGAGAGCCTGTAACTATGCCGACAACCCGACCCCCACGAGGCCCGCCACACAAGCGCGTCCGCGTCCCTGCTCGGCATAGTCGCGGTATCGGCATAGATCGATGATGAGCAGGTCCAGCTGGGACAGTCTCGTCAGGAAGTCCTGGTGGGCGATGCCGTCGGCGCGGGCGATGACGAGCCGGCGGGCCAGGTCGTCCATCCGGGTGTAGAGC
>JAAYVP010000120.1 GCA_012517115.1 Brooklawnia sp.
ATTAGTCGGCTGCACCCGGAGAATGTCTGGTTCGCCTCGTCAGGACGCGGGTTCAATTCCCGCCACCTCCACCCCTGTGATGTCGCACGACATCGTCAATGGCCTGAAGCCTCATCGTGAGGGTTCAGGCCATTTGCGTTGTCAGGCTCCAGTCGGGGACAGGGTGGTCGAGGAGTGGGCGACTGCTCCGGGCGAGACCGTGACCAGCTTCCTTCGTCTGGGGCAGGTTTCGGTGCTGTCGCCGTGGGGTCAGCCGGGCCCGTTGGCCATCGCCCTTCAACAAGAAGGAAGTGAGTCACCGGAGTTGGGCCACGTTTACAGATCCGGCGCAGCGGATCGCCCGCCGACCAGGGCGGGGGTGTTCATTCACGGGGCCCTGTTTGTGCCCGGCGGCAAACCGCCCCACCTCAGGATCGTGACCAGCTTCCTTCGTCTGGGGCGGGTTTCGGTGCTGTCGCCGTGGGGTCAGCCGGGCCCGTTGGCCATCGCCCTTCAACCAGAAGGAAGTGGGTCACCGGAGTTGCGCCACGTTCACAGATCCGGCGCCGCCGATCGCCCGCCGGCCAGCACGAACTGCCAGGGATCTGGGAGAAAGGCCACCCGGTCGCGGTCGCCACCGCCACCCCGATGGGCCAGCTGCTGGACGGTATCGGACAGAGACGGGATCAGGCGGGAGCCGCACTCGCCGCAGAAGGCGCGGCCTTTGAGGTAATGATCCTGGACTTGGGTCTTCTCCCCGGTGAGGTGATGGTCGCCGAGGGCTTGGAGGCGGTGCCGGTCTTCCTTCGATTGCCGGGCTGGTTGTCTGGGCGAGTTTGTTGTCGACCATGGATAATTGGGGCCATGCCTCGCCGGATGACTGATTTCCGCGGTCTGGCCGAGTCAAGCCGGGTGCGGTTGCTCGGCGCGGTTCAGCAGGCCCCGGGCAGCACGCTGAAGGAACTTGCCGACCGTACCGGGCTGCACGTCAACACCGCCCGCGACCACCTCACGGCCCTGGCCAATGAGGGTCTGGTCAGCGTCCAGACCGGGCAGGCGTCCGGACGCGGGCGCCCGCCGTTGCTCTACTCCCCGGTGATCGACCCGGCCACCAACCAGGCCGCCCGGGGGCGGGTCGTTGCGTCCCGGCAGACCACCGCCCGCGTCAAGCCGGTCTTGCGCACCGCCTCGCAGGGTGCCCCACTGACCGACCAGGCCGCCCATCAGCTTGATCTGCTGTACGAGCATCTGAACGACACCGGGCTGCAACCCGAATCTGCTGACGATGTGCTTGAGGTGAAGCTGGTGCCCTGCCCGCACTTCCGGCTGGTCTTCGAAGACCCCGACTTCGCCTGTGAAGTGCATCGACGGCTGGTCCGTGACACCTTGGCCCAGGTGGCGGGGCCGATCGAACTCGAAGAGCTGGCCCCGTTCGATGCGCCGAACGCCTGCCACCTGCGTCTGCGGGTCACCCAGTAGCAGGAAGAAGCTCCAGACAGCCAGGCCGGGGCAGCCACCTTTCAGCCCCGCCGGCGCCAGCTCCAGCCTCATCGCGGAATAAACACGGTGAAAACCGGTCGTGCCGAAAACTGCGTCCTTACGCTGCCGTCAGCGTGTGACCAGCGCACCCCGAAGACTGGCAGGACGGAGCAGCCATGGCACTGATGCAGACCCCGCGATCCGCACCGATGGATCGCGTCAGCTTGGCCATCTCGAAGGGCTGGGTGCAGGCGGTCGCGCTGGTCTTCGTGTTCGGTTTCTTGATGATGGGCATCTTGGCCTACCGCACCTACAGCGACGGCATGCCCCAGCCGCAGCAGGTCGTCACCACCGACGGCACTGTGCTGTTCACCAGCGAAGACATCACCAACGGCCAGCAGATCTTCCTGCGCCGCGGCCTGCAGCAGTACGGCTCGATCCTGGGCCATGGCGGCTACCTGGGCCCCGACTACACCGCCGAATACCTGCGGTTGTCCTCCGAACACATCGCCGACCAGCTGCGCGCCGCCGGGGTGAACGACCCGTCCACCGCGCTGATCGAGATGATGCGCACCAACCGGCTCGACGAGGCGTCCGGGACGCTGGTCTTCACCCCCGAACAGGCCGCCGCGTTCGAGCACCTCACCGGTCATTACGCCGACTTCTTCGGCGAGGATTCCACGAAGTATGGGCTGATCCCGAAGGTGATCACCGACCCCGAAGAGATCCATGACCTGGTTGCGTTCTTCGCCTGGACGGCCTGGGCTTCGGCGGCGGAGCGTCCCGGGCATTCGTACTCATACACCAACAACTGGCCCTCGGAGGCCCGGGTGGGCAACACGCCGACCGCCGACATCCTGGTCTGGTCGGCGATGTCGTTGACGGCGCTGCTGGTCGGGCTGGGTGCGCTGTTCGCACTTTATGGACGCTGGTCGCGCCGGATCGGCTGGCAGTCGTCCGAGGCTCCGAGCCTGAAGTTCCTGCAGCCCGGTGATGTCGCGATCACCCCGTCCCAGCGGGTCACGGCGTGGTTCTTCTTGGTGGTGGCGCTGCTCTTCGGTATCCAGGCCACGCTGGGTGCGGCGATCGAGCACTACCGGGCCGACCTGAGCAGCTTCTTCGGCTTCGACCTGGCCCGCGTGCTGCCGTTCAACCTGGCCCGCACCTGGCATGTTCAGTTGTCGTTGTTCTGGACGGCGGCGTCCTTCTTGGCGGCGGGCATCTTCCTCGCCCCGATCATTTCCGGTCGGGAGCCGAAGAAGCAGTCGTGGCTGGCCACCGCATTGCTCGGCGCGCTGTTCGTGGTGGTTGCGGGCACGCTCACCGGCACGGCGATCAGCACTTTCGGCCCCGAATGGGCGAAGGGTTCGCCGTTCTTCGACCAGCAGTGGGAGTACCTCGATCTGCCGCGGGTCTGGCAGATCCTGCTGGTGGTCGGGTTGTTCTTGTGGATCGCCATCATCTTCCGGGCGATCCGTTCCCGGCTGCGCACCGAGAGCAAGGTGAACATGCCGTGGCTGTTCTTCTACTCCGGTCTGGCGATCC
>JAAYVP010000121.1 GCA_012517115.1 Brooklawnia sp.
AAGACCTCGACGATGTGCAGAACGTCTACACCAACGCCGACCTATCCGACCAGGTGCGCGCCGCGCTGGAGGCTGAAGCCTGACCCGACCGGCTTCGGCGCGCCTACCCACCAGCCGAACGAGGACCGCTTAAGATCCGAACACGTGTTCGGAAGCTGGATGGTGATGACATATGCGGGTTCTCGGCGTTGATCCCGGCCTGACCCGCTGCGGTGTCGGTGTCGTCGAAGGTCAGACCGGGCGGCCACCCGAACTTGTCGATGTCGGGGTGATCCGCACCAAGACCCAGACCGAACATGCGCACCGGTTGCTCGAGATCGAACAGGGGCTGGACGAGTGGGTGCGCCGCCTCAACCCTGACGCCATCGCCGTCGAACGTGTCTTCGCCCAGCACAACATGATGACCATAACTGGCACCGCTCAGGCGGCCGGCCTGGCGATGATGGTAGCTGCCCGGCACGACATCCGGGTCGCGCTGCACACTCCGACGGAGGTCAAGGCCGCCATCACCGGCTATGGGGGAGCCGACAAAGCCCAGGTGGGTGCCATGGTCGCCCGAGTGCTGCGCTTGCCCACCGCACCGACGCCTGCGGACGCCGCCGACGCGGTGGCCTTGGCCATCTGCCACCTGTGGCGGGGCGGCGCCAACAACAGATATGCGGCGGCCGTGCAAGCACACGCCACCAGGACAGGACGCCAATGATTGCCCGACTTACCGGTACGATCGCAGCCCTCGGCCCGAACTGGGTCGTCCTCGATGTGGCGGGGGTGGGATACCAATTGGCTTGCACACCGGCGACCGCAGCGTCCCTGCGACCGGGAGAGCGGGCGGTGTTGTCGACAACGCTGATCGTGCGTGAAGATGCCCTGACGCTGTACGGCTTCGCCACCGAGGCAGAGCGCGATACCTTCCAACTGCTGCAACTGGCCTCCGGAGTGGGACCCAAGCTGGCGCTCGCTGTGCTTTCGGTGCTCAGCCCAGCCCAAGTGGTCCAGGCCATTCAGACAGAGGCGATCGGCACGCTGATCAAGGTGCCGGGCATCGGCCGGAAGGGCGCCGAGAAGTTGGTCATCGAACTACGCGACCGGGTCGCCGTCCTGGGCGTCCAGCCGGATGGAACGGTCGATGCCGAGCCGCAACCACAAGTCGAAATGTGGCGCGAGCAGGTGTCCACCGGTCTGCAGGGGTTGGGATGGTCGACGAAAGACGCCGAGCTTGCCGTCGAGAACGTCGCCGATCTGGTTGCGACCGATCCCCAGATCTCGCTGGGTAGGCTGATGAAGGCCGCGTTGCAATCGCTGGCCAGAGCCTGAGGAGACTGACGCAGTGAGCCATTCACCGGTCGATCCGTGGCCCAGCCCAGACGAATTGGCTGCCGAGGGCGCGTTGCGACCCACCTCGCTGCCGGAGTTCCAAGGGCAACCACGCGTGGTGGACCAGCTCGGCCTCGTCCTGGCAGCTGCCAGGCATCGGGGGAGTACACCCGACCACGTCTTGCTTTCCGGACCGCCGGGTCTTGGCAAGACCACGCTTGCCATGATCATCGCCAACGAAATGTCGGTCCCACTGAGAATCACCTCCGGGCCTGCCATCCAGCATGCCGGCGACCTGGCGGCCATCTTGTCGGGGCTGACCGCCGGCGAGGTGCTCTTCCTCGACGAGATCCACCGGATGAGTCGTCCCGCCGAAGAGATGCTCTACCTCGCCATGGAGGATTTCCGGGTCGATGTGGTGGTCGGCAAAGGGCCCGGGGCGGCCGCGATCCCGATCGAGATCCCACCGTTCACATTGGTCGGCGCCACCACTCGGGCCGGGCTGCTGCCCGGACCGTTGCGCGACCGCTTCGGTTTCACCGCACAACTCGATTTCTACACCGCCACCGACCTGCAAGGCATCGTGCACCGCTCCGCGGTCAAACTCGGGGTCAGGCTGGACGCCGAGTCGGCCGCCGAGATCGCCCGCCGCTCCCGCGGTACCCCACGAATCGCGAACCGACTGCTGCGCCGGGTGCGTGACTACGCGCAGGTGCACAACAACGGTGGGGTTAACCCGTCCCTCGCTCGGGACGCGCTGGAACTTTATGAGGTTGATCCCTTGGGTCTGGACCGTCTCGACCAGGCAGTGCTGGACGCCATCTGTCGCAGATTCGGCGGCGGCCCGGTCGGTTTGTCGACTTTGGCGATCGCGGTCGCCGAAGAGACCGAGACCGTTGAAGAGGTTGCCGAGCCCTTCCTCGTCAGGCTCGGCTTCATGATGCGCACGCCCCGCGGGCGAGTCGCCACCCCGGCCGGCTGGCGTCATCTCGGGCTCCAGCCGCCCGCCCAGCAGAGTGGCTCGGAGCAACCTGAGCTGTTCGGCTAATATCGTCACGGTGCGCGCTCGAAGGTGTGCGCCGAACATCGCAGACGCGAG
>JAAYVP010000122.1 GCA_012517115.1 Brooklawnia sp.
ATGCGGAGTTGAACCGCAGACCTCGTCCTTACCAAGGACGCGCTCTACCATCTGAGCTATCGGGGCCAGCCGACGCACCAATTTATCGGATCCACGTGCCCAGACCAAATCCGCCCACACCCGGACCCCGGAGCGACCCCTCTTCGGTCGGTACGTAAGAATGCATTGCAAGGCTTGTGCCCCCGGTCGCCGAACTTGGAGGAAATGTGACCATTCGCTACAGCCCCTTAGTCAGGGACGCCCTCGACCATGGATATCCGGTCGTCGCCTTGGAGACCGGCATCATCACCCACGCGCTCCCGCACCCCATGAACCTTGAGACTGCCTTGGCGGTCGAGGAGCAGCTCAAGGCGGCCGACGTCGTGCCAGCAACAATCGGCATCATCGACGGTGACGCGGTCATCGGCCTGACCACCGAAGAACTGATCCGACTGGCTGAAGACCCCGCCGCGGTGCGGGTATCGATCCGCGACCTACCCATCACCAAGACCAAGGGCAGCACAGGCGGGGTCACCCTGGCCGCTGCAGTACACCTGGCACACCGCGCCGACATCAAGGTCTGCGCGAGCACCGGTCTGGGCGGGGTGCACCGCGCGCACACCGTCGGGACCGCGCTGCAAGAGTCCAGCGACCTCACCGCACTGGCCCTGCATCCGCTGGTGCTGGTCACCGCGGGCGTGCGGCCGATGCTGGATGTACCAGCCACTTTGGAGCGGTTGGAGACGTTGAGCGTTCCGGTGCTCGGCTATCGCAGCGATAGGTTCGCCGGCTTCTATGTGGCCAGCTCGGGGTTCGCAGTCGACCATCAGGTGGACGATCCCGCCGAGATTGCGGCCATCGCCCGTGCCCGCGATGAGTTGGGTCTGACCCAGGCGCTGCTGATCTCCAACCCGGTCCGACGCGATCGAGAAGTTCCTCATTACAGCGAGCGGCTGGCCGAAGCCACCGCCATCGCGTCCCGCTACGCCGAAGACGGCGAAGACGACACCCAGATCCTGCTGGCCAGCCTGGAGGAAGCCACCGGAGGGGCCGCGTGGCAGGTGCACCGCGAGATCTACGCACAGAATGTCGCGCTGGCCGCGGAAGTGGCCAAGGAGCTGGCCGTCACCCCCCGCTACACCGACTGAGCTGCAGTCCGCCCGTCCCGGCGGTGTCCGGCGTTCTCGCTCAACGAGCGCTGGCCACAACAAAAGCACCCGGCCGACTAATCGACCGGGTGCTTTGCGTGGCAGCTGATGGATTCGAACCATCGTAGGCGTCGCCGACGGTTTTACAGACCGCTCCCTTTGGCCACTCGGGCAAGCTGCCAACGCTGTGAACCAGCGAGAAATGACGATAGCAGAATGGCCGACCCTGTTAAAACTCACCCAGCCGCCGTGGACACGCGCAGCGGACTTGTCTTGCCCAGGGACGCCCAGAGTCGACTGCCCACGAGGGGCGCGGGCAAGCGGATGCTGGCAGGATTGAAACATGGCATCAGACAGTTCCTTCGACATCGTCAGCAAAGTCGACCGGCAAGAAGTCGACAACGCTCTCAACCAGGCAGCCCGCGAGGTCGGCCAGCGCTTCGATTTCAAGGGCACCGAGGCGTCCATCAAGTGGTCGGGCGACGAGATCGCGATGCAGGCGAACGGCGAGGAGCGCGTCAAAGCAATCTGGGACGTCTTCCAATCCAAGCTGGTGCGTCGCGGTGTCGACCTCAGGTCGGTGCAAGCCACCGAACCTAGACTGTCGGGCAAGGCCTGGCAC
>JAAYVP010000009.1 GCA_012517115.1 Brooklawnia sp.
GTGTTGCTGTAGGGCGCGTTGAAGCAAGCGATACCGAGCCGGGCGGCCGCGTCCAAGTCGATCTGGTTAGTGCCGATGCAGAATGCGCCCACCGCCTGGAGTTCAGAGGCACTCGCTAGGACCCGCTCGGTGAGTTGGGTGCGCGAACGAATGCCGAGCAGTGTCACACCTGCCAAGGCGCCGATCAAGTCGTCCTCGCCGAGCGCGCCACGACGGTTTTCGACCTCGTAGCCGGCGTCGGCGAGCAGTCTGGTTGCCTCCGGATGGACGTTCTCAAGCAGCAGGGCCTTCACGTCGAAGCATTCTACGGGGCAGCGCCGCCCGCCTCTCAATTGGTGCGGGGCAACCTTGGCACGCTGGCGAGCAACTGCTGTGTGTAGGGGTGCTGCGGGTCGGCGTAGACGCGAGCAGCCGCACCCGACTCGACGACTCGTCCATGCTGCATCACCATGATGGTGTCGCACAGGTGACGCACCACCGCCAGATCGTGGCTCACGAAGACCAGAGTCAGGCCGTGTTGGGTTACCAGGTCGGTCATCAGGTTGAGGACCTGTGCGCGAACGCTGACGTCCAACGCGGAGACTGCCTCGTCCGCTATCAGTACCTTGGGGCTGGGTGCCAGCGCCCGGGCGATGGCGATCCGCTGCCGCTGGCCTCCGCTGAACTGGTGCGGATATCTGCGGGCATCTGTGGGGTCAAGACCCACCTGCCGCATCAGCTCCGTCACTCGCGCTTGGGGGTCGGGACGCTGTGAACCGCGCCAGATCTTCGAACGCAACGGCTCGGCGATGATGTCGGCGACCCGCATCCTGGGGTCGAGCGACGACCGGGGGTCCTGGAAGACCAGTTGCACCCCGCGACGCAGCCAAGCCAGTTCGGCCTCGGTGCGCCCCACGATCGACTCACCGGCGAATCGGATCTCACCGCTGGTGGGTCTGGACAACGCGGCCAGCATCCGGATCAGCGTTGATTTTCCCGACCCGGATTCACCGACGATGCCCAGCCGTTGGCCGGAGCGGATGTCGAGAGTGACATCGCTGACCGCAGTCACCGGCTGGGGGCCGCGTCGGTAGATCTTGACCAGATTGCGTGCTTGGTAGATGGGTTCAGCGTCCGGCTGTGGCAGGTTCTCAGTGGTCATAGAAGTCCTCCAGCACCGGCAGCCGTTCACCGGGCGCCACCGCGTCCAGATTCGCGGTGGCGATCAGCCCGGCAGTGTAAGGGTCTTTGGGCGCACGCAGCACCTCGGTGAGACTGCCCTGCTCAACAATGCGCCCATCGCGCATCACCGCGATCCGGTCGCACATCTGGCTCACCACCGCCAAATCGTGGCTAATGAACAACAACGCCGAACCCGCCTCCGCTAAACCAGACCGCAACTCGGCCAGCACACGTGCCTGCACGGTGACATCCAACGCGGTGGTCGGCTCGTCTGCGATCAGCAGGTCAGGGGTGTTGATCAACGCCATCGCGATCAGGACGCGCTGCCGCTGCCCTCCCGACAGTTCGTGTGGGAAACTGTCCGCGACGCGCTCAGGGTCATCGATGCCCACCTTGCCCAGCATCTCCAGCACCCGAGGCCTGGCACGCCCGCTGGGTGCGCCTTGGTGGAGTCGCAGCACTTCGGCGACTTGGCGGCCTGTCAGCATGGTGGGATCGAGTGCGGTCATCGGTTCTTGGAATACCATGCTCAGCTGGCGGCCGCGCAGCGTGGAGTATTCGATATCTGGCATGCCAACCAGTTCGCGGTTGTGCCAGCGGATCGATCCCCGAACGTGCGCGGTGTCAGCTAGCAGCCCGATAATCGCCAGCGCGGTCACCGACTTGCCGGAACCGGACTCCCCGATGAGTCCCAGTCGCTCCCCCGGCGCAATGACCAGATCTACGTCCCTAACCGCCCAGTTGCGTGAGCGCCCGAACCGAACACTCAGGTCGGCGACTCGCAGGAGTTCGCTCACTTGTCAGCCTCCCGCAACGTGGGGTCCAGCAGTTCCCGCATGCCGTCGCCGAGCAAGTTGAACCCCAGCACGGCGAGCGCGATGAACAGCCCCGGCCAGAAGGCCAGGTTCAGGTTCGAGTACAGGTAGGGCTGTGCCTCGTAGATCATCCGCCCCCAGGTCGGCGTGGTGGGCGGTGTGCCGAGCCCGAGGTAACTGAGAGATGCCTCGGCCAGAATCGCCAGCCCGAAGCTGACAGACCCCTGCACCAGGACGACCGGGGTGATGTTCGGCAGTACGTGGCGGATCGCGATGCCTCGGCGTCCGATACCGGCTCCCCGGGCGGCGAGGATGTAGTCCTGGCTGAGCACCTGCAGCGCAGCTCCCCTAGCGACGCGGGCGAACGCCGGGATCGACGCAATACCGATCGCAACCATCGCAGTCAGCGTCGAACCCGAGCCGCGGGCGGCCGCCAACAAGATCGCCAGCAGCAGCGCCGGGAAGGCGTAGACGATATCGGTGGTGCGCATGATCAATCGTCCTGGCCAGCCACGGTTGATGGCAGCGGTGATGCCCAGCGGCACACCGAGCAGTGCCCCGATGCCGACCGCGACCACCCCGACCAGCAGACAACTCCGCGCGCCGATCAGGATCCGGCTGAAAATGTCCTGCCCGAAGCCGTCGGTACCCATCAGGTGCTCGGCGCCGGGTGGCGCCAGGCGGTTGGTGCTGACCTGGGTGGGCAACCAAGGCGTCCAGAAGACCGAAATCAGGGCCAACAGGACCACCACGGCCACCATTGCGCCGCCGACGGCGAGGGTCGGGTTGCGCTTCACGACTCGTCCTGCTCTTCCCCGGTACGCAGCCGGGGATCGATGATCGCGTAGCTCAGGTCGACTAGCAGATTGATCACCAATACCAGAGTCACTAGGAGCATCACGATCGTCTGCACGACCGGGATGTCGCGATTCGCAACCATCTGGAGCAGATACGATCCCAAGCCAGGCAGCACGAAGACTGACTCCACGACGATCGCGCCCACAAAAAGGGTGGCGAACTGCAGGCCGACGATGGTCACGAGCTGCAGTGCCGCGTTCCGCAGGCCGTGCCGAAGCAGCGCCGGCCAGCGGCGCCAGCCGATCGCCCGGGCGGTTCGGAAGTAGTCCTGGTTCAGCACGTCGATGAACGCGGAGCGCACATATCTGACCAGCACCGCCCCCTGCACCAGCCCCAACGTGAAAGCTGGCAGCACGAGGTGAGACGCCCAGCCACCCAGCGAGTCTCCGAGGGATACGTAGCCGTTGGCAGGCAGCCAGCGTAGCCGTACCCCAACCAGCAGGCTGAGCCCGATTCCGACGACGAAGACCGGCAAGGCCATGCCGAACTGGCTGATACCTGCGACCACTACACCGTCGGCATGGTGCCGGCGCAGCGCCGAGTGGATGCCCAACGGCAACGCGATGGCGACTGCGAAGAACATGCCGAAGACCACCAGCGAAAACGTGACACCGAACTTGTCGACGATCATCGGTGCAATCGGCTGCCCCGTCAACGCGGAGGCCCCCAGCTGACCGCTGAACAGCCCCGCAATCCACTCGAGATAGCGGATGGGCCATGGACGATCGAGACCGAGTCGGCCCCGCAGCGCCTCGACCGCCTCAGGAGTGGCGTTCGGGCCGAGCATGACCCCGGCGAGGTCACCGGGTAGCAGGTTGAGCAGTGCAAAGACGATGAGGGACGCCATGAGCAGACTGCCCGCGAACCAGACGACGCGGCCCGTCAGTCGAGTCATCAGTTGGGAGGCGCGCTGACACTGGTCATGTCGAAGCTCAAGCTGGTCGCGTTCTTGGCCACTCCAGCCACATCGGCTTTCGTTACGACTAGTTGCGGCAGCAACCAGAGGAAGTCAGCAGCACCATCATCGGCCAGAATCTTCGCGGCTTGCTTCATCAATGCGATCTGTTCGGTGTCGGTGGGTGCTGCGTCCGCTTCGGCAATCAGCGACTGGAACTCGGGGTTGTTGTAGTGCCAGTAGTAGTTCGGATCAGCGAACAGCGCGATGTCGCGGGTCTCGACGTGCGCGACGATCGTCATGTCGTAGTTCGACTCCACCATCACCTGCTGGATCCAGGTGGCCGGGAACTCGAGTTCATCTACCGTCACCTGGATGCCGACCTCGGCGAGTTGGCTGGTGATGTAGGTGGCCGCCCCAGGCGCATACGGCAAAGTCGGGATGCGCAGCCTGAGGCTGACCGGGCCAACACCTGACTCCGCCAGCAACTCACGCGCTTTCGCGGGGTCATACGGGATTTCGTTGGAAAGGTCTTCGTACCAGGGGTCTGTGGGAGGCACCATCGACCCGATGAGCGGCCCCTTGCCAGCCCAAACCGAATCGCGCAGACCCTTGCGGTCAATCGCATGGATGATCGCCAGCCGCACCTTCAGGTTCTGCAGCGCGGGGGTCTGATGGTTGAAGCCCAGCACGATCTCGCCACTGGTGACGCCCTCAAGGATCGTGAAGCGCGGGTCGTTGAATTGATCGAGTGCCTGGGGGGCCGCCACGTTGGAAACGACGTCCAACTGGCCGGCCAGCATGGCGGCGTTCATGGCGTTGGCGTCGGTGAAGTACTTGAAGGTGACGCCAGCGAGCTTGGTTGGGGTGCCCCAATAGTTTTCGTTGCGCTTGAGGACCACCGAGTCGCCCTGGGTCCACTGCTCGAACACGAATGGCCCGGAACCGGCTGGCCGCGTGGTGAGCATGGCCAACGCGCTGGGGTCGTAGATGATGCCGGCGGTCTGGGCCATCGAATACAACCAGTTGTGTGACGGCTGCTTGAGCACGAATTCGACGGTGTTTTCGTCCACCGCACGCATCGACTCGATCGGCGCCATCTGCTGCTTGAGTACCGGCAGAACGGCGGGGTCGTTGACAATCCTACTGATCGAGTTGACGACCGCGTCCGCAGTCACGGGCGATCCGCCGGCGAACCTCGCCTGCGGACGCAACTCGAAGGTGTAGGTCTTGGCATCAGGCGTCATCACCCACTCGTTGGCCAGCAACGGCTGCAACTTCCCCTCACCATCGATCTTCAGCAGCGTCTCGTAGACGTTGTACAGCAGTACTTGGGGAATCGCCGCCGCATCGGAGGTGGATGGGTCCATCGAATTTGGCGAGGCGGAGGCGCCGACTACTAGCTGCCTGTCTTGCGGCTCAGTTGACCCGGGACTACAGGCAGCCAGGACCAATGCCAACAGCGCCACGAAGA
>JAAYVP010000123.1 GCA_012517115.1 Brooklawnia sp.
CAGGGCAACGTGCGCCTGGGAGTTTCGGCGTTCTCCTACGCCGGACGCCTGGCTTGCACCGCGCATCTGGACGCCGCCGCGCTCGACCAAGATCTCTTCGAGCGAGCTCTGGAGGCTGAACTTGACCGGATCGTCGCGCTCGGCCAAGGTCCCGGGCCGACGCCTGGGTGAAGGTGCACGGGCTTGCGACCGTGGGCTGGGCGTTCAGGGCAGCGTCGGCAACGGCCAAGCCTGTCCGGTGCTGCTGTCGATCAGCGCGGCCGTGCTCGCGTCCACCGCGATCGGTAGCACGTCCATCAACATGACCGCGATCTCGGGCAGTAACTGGGCGTTGCCGCGGGTGACCACCGAAACGTGCGGGATCCAGCGTCCCGGCAGATAGTACTTGTGCAGCTCGGCTCCGGTTGCCAACAGCGCCTGGGCGGCCGCCTCCTGGCGCCGGGCCACGTCAGCCCCCACCGCGGTGGCCAGCGAGATGCGTCCTCTCGGGAAGGCCAGGATCCCCTGAAAGTGCAGCGGCACCGGCTCACCCGCGGGCAGCCGGACCAGCGCGTCGCGCACCTCGTCCAGGTCCCAGCTGCGCAGCACGGCGATCGAAAGGTGCGGACGATGCCGACCATGCGTGTGGGTGAGCGGAGTCGTGACGCCGTGCGCCGCCAGGTTCTGCCACAGCCGGCGGATCGTACGATCCCCTTCGGTGTCAAAGAGCAGGCATAGGGCGAGCGCCATGGGGTCATCATGCCCGCCGAGACGCGGATCTACCTACCCTTCTTGGTTACGTTGCCGTAACCTTGGGACGAATCCGCGACCTCGGATAGCCGCCGATCACCGACAGGGCCGCCATGCAACAGCTTGAAGACCTCTGGACCACCGCCTATGACCCAGGCGTGTCCCGGCACATCGAATACCCCGGCGGAACGCTGGTCGACGGCTTTGAGCGTTTCACCGGGTTGTTCGGCGCCCGACCGGCGCTCGACTTCTTCGGCGCCCGCACATCATTCGACGAACTCAGACAACTTGTGTCGGCGGTTGCGGGCAACCTGCGCCGGATGGGCGTCGAGCCCGGCGACCACGTGGCACTGCTGATGCCAACCTGCCCACAGCATGTGGTCGCCTTCTACGCCGTGCTCACCTGCGGAGCGACCGTGGTCGAACACAACCCGCTGTACACGGTGCGCGAACTGACCCCACTGTTCGGCGATCACCAAGCCAAGGTTGCCATCGTCTGGGACGCCGCCGCCCACAACCTGCAAGCGCTACCCGACGGCATTCGGCCCGACAAGATCATCTCGATCAACCTGATCGACGCGATGCCGCTCACCAAACGCCTGCTGCTCAAACTGCCGATCGCGAAGGCCCGAGCCAGCCGGGCGCAACTGTCGCAGCCCGCCACCGGCACTATCGATTTCGCCGAACTGTTGCGTCCCGGCGAACCGACGCCGCGCCGGGTACGCCCGCAGGCCGACGACATCGCACTGCTGCTGTATACCTCGGGCACCACCGGCACCCCGAAGGGCGTGCCGCTCACCCACACCAACCTGCTGGCGTCCACCACCCAGGCGATCACCTGGGTGACGACCGTCGTGCCGGGGCACGAGGTCTTCCTGGCCTGCCTGCCGCTCTTCCACGTCTTCGGCTGCTCACTGTCGATGAATGCCGGGCTGACTGCTGGCGCCATGGTGCACCTGATACCGAAGCCCGAGACCGGACTGATCCTGGACGCCATCAAGCGCAAGACCCCGACCCTGGTGATCGCGGTACCGCCGCTGTTCGAGCGCATCGCCGACGGCGCGGCCGAGCGCGGGGTCTCGCTGCGCGGCATCCGAACCGGCATTTCCGGGGCCATGTCGCTGCGTGGCGAACTAATCAAGAAGTGGGAAGACGCCACCGGCGGCCTGCTGATCGAGGGGTACGGGCTGTCGGAATGCTCACCTATTCTCACCGGCAACCCAGTCAACCGCACCCGAACCGCCAACTCGATCGGGATACCGTTCCCTGACACCGAGATTCGGCTCACCGATCCGGAAGACCCCACCCGTGAGGTGGAGTTCGGGCAAGCCGGTGAGATCCAGGCCAAGGGGCCGCAGGTCTTCGGCGGCTACCGACATGAGGCGGGCAACGACGAGGCCTTCGTCGACGGCTGGTTCCGCACCGGCGACGTCGCCGTGCCCGACGAAACTGGCTTCCTGCGCATCGTCGACCGACTCAAGGAGATGGTCATCACCGGCGGCTTCAACGTCTACCCGTCCGAGGTTGAGGAGGCAATGCGCGACCACGACGGCATCCGCGACATCGCAGTCGTCGGCCTCGCCAACGAACTGGGCGTCGAGGAGGTGGTCGCCGCAGTGGTGACCGCCGACGGACTGAAACCCGACTTGGACGAATTGCGGGCCTCGGTGAAAGAACGGCTGGCCTCCTACAAGGTGCCGCGACGGATCTACGTGATCCCCGAACTGCCCCGAAACGAGATGGGCAAGGTGCTGCGGCGCGAGGTCCGTGCCCGGGTCGATCAGATTGATCTGACCGAACGGCTCGCCGAGGTGCGCCCCAAGCTGCGGGAACGGCTGGCAGAGGCTGGGCCTGATATCCGCGAGTATCTGACGCACGTCGGCCCCGAGCTGCGGGAGAAACTGGAGACCCTGCGTCCAGAGCGGCGGGAGCGGCTCGACGCGCTCGACCTCGACCTGCGCTCACGACTCGAAGACCTCGGCCCGATCCTACGAGCACGCATCGAGGCCCTCGACCTGCCTACCCGTCTAGAGGTTTTCCGCGGCCACCTGATTGGGGACGAGACCCCGGACACCGCTGCCCGAGACGAGGCTCCTCGAGTCCCCGGCTGAACCGACGGGTGCCGCGCTTCGGAATATCAGGTGGGGTGAGCGGCACCGAGCGTCCTCACGGCGTCACCCGACATTGCGCCGGACTCCAGGCTCAGTCGGCGTTGCCTCGCATGTCGAGCCGCAGCCCGTTCTGCATGCCCCAAGCAATCGCCTGAGCGCGCGTGGCGACGCCTATCTTGCGGTAGGCGCTGCGGATATACGACTTGACCGAGTTCGGGCTCAGATACGAGTGCTCGGCAATCTGCGCATTAGACAAACCCTGGCAGATCAACGAAACCATCTCGGCCTCCCGCATCGACAACCCCGCCGCACGGCCGGGCCACTCGTGGTTGCGGAGATCGCTGTTCGGCTGCTCGTCGTCGGGATCTGCGGGTGGGTTGTCGTGGAAGATGAATCCTTCCCCCCGGTGCACCTGCTCCAACACATCCACCAAAGCGGCAGCGCCCAAGCCTTTCGAGACCACGCCGTCGACACCCACGGCACGCGCATATGCCTCGGCGGCCGGGCTGAGTTCCCACACATACAGCACGATCCGGCCCGGCAACCAGCGCCGCGCTATGCCCTCGGCCACGCCCGCCATACCCGCATAGGAACCAAAGGTGTCGAACAAGATGATGTCGACTGGCTGGGCAACCGAGGCGTTCTCATCCAACTCAACCACGCGGACGCGTTGCGAGTACCGCTTAAGAATCTCGGCCACCCCGGCAGCGATCAGTTCGTAATCATTCACCACCGCGACCGTGATTGGCTGGCTATCTGACGGCATCGCGCACCTCCCAATATCTGCTGGACCCGGTCGCAACTGGCCTCATTATCGGTTTCCATCGATCGGGAATCACCCGGTCCCGGGAAAGCCGCGACCGCAGCGGCAGCGCTCAAGGGGCGCCGCCGCGCCAGCTGACCGAGGACGTTCACACAGCCGACCGACGTTCGCACGACCACGCGTCGGCCGGTTCCGGCCGACGGCCGCCCAATCCACTGGCTGCTACTTGCTGGCAAGGTGCCGACGATGCCGTGGCCGAAGCCGGACCCCCGGCAACGGCGGCGCAGGGATCTCCGGGTCGTCATCGGTGCGCATCGTCAACGCGAAGTTGTTCACGTTGTCGCCTCCCTGCTCGGCGCCGATCCTGGCCATGTAGTTCGCCCGCCAAGCCGCAATCTCCTCGTGGCTACGACCGACGAAGTTCCACCACATGACGATCTCGTCTTCCAACGGTTCACCCCCGATGATGATCGCTCGCACCACGCGGCCCGGGTTCGCGTCGGCACGCAGCCGCAACTGCCGGTGGCCCGGCTGGCGGTAGCCGAGCAAACCCTGCGGGATTTCGGCATCATCGAATTCGACCGTGCCGGAATCGGCCAGCACCCCGAACTCCCAACCCTCATCGACATCGATAACCAGTGGCTCTTCGCTGGTGAACCTCACTTCAGCCCCGACCATCGGGGAATAAACCGTGACCGGAGAGTCGCCATCGCCGAGTTGACCGACAAAGACCGCCACCTCATGGTCGTCTATCCGAACCGGTTCGGTGGCAAAGTGCTCGAAATGCGGGTCTACGAAACGGGACGCCTCAGGCAGTGCGGTCCACAGTTGCACGCCGTGCAGCGGCTCGGCGGTCTCGGAGTATTCGGTGTGGGTGATGCCCCAGCCCGCAGTCATCAGGTTGACCTCGCCCGGCCGGACGACGATGTCGCTGCCCAGCGCGTCCCGGTGCCGGATCTGACCGCTGAACAACCAAGTCACCGTCTGCAGGCACGTGTGCGGATGACACGCGACCCGCATCGCTTCGGCGTCCGGACCGAAGTGATCGAGGAAACACCAACCGCCGATCAGGCTGAGCGCCCGTTGCGGCAGGACCCGGCCGACCTGGAAACCGTCACCGGTGCCGAGCGGAACGAAACGGGGATGTACGACCTCGACGTGGCTCACGGTCCCAGTATGGCCCGCGCGGCAAGGCCGGGGGCGTCCGGAGTTACAGACCGAGCAGGGCGACCAGGGAGGCAGGTCCATTCGGCACCGAGATGGCAACGTCAGGCAACCGCTTTCGACTGCCGCGGCTGGTCAACGTAGTCTCGCCCCATGGTGCAACTGTCGGTTCTCGACCTCATCCCCGTGCGCCGTGGCCAGACCAACGGGCAGGCGCTCGCGTCCTCCTTCTCGCTCGCGCAGGTCGCCGACCGCGCCAACTGCATCAGGTACTGGGTCGCCGAACACCACAACACCGCTTCGGTGGCTTCGACCAATCCCCCGGTGCTGATTGCGATGCTGGCGTCCCGCACCAACCAGATCATCGTCGGATCGGGTGGCGTGATGCTGCCGAACCATGCCCCGCTGGTGGTGGCCGAGCAGTTCGCGCTGCTGGAGGCTGCCTTCCCCGGCCGGATCGACCTCGGCATCGGACGCGCGCCCGGCACCGACCCGGTGACCAGTTGGGCGCTGCGTGGCGGGCGTCCCGACCAGACCGGCACACAGTTCCCGTCGTGGGTGCAGCAGGTGATCGCCTTATTAGGCGACGACGGCCTGGGCGTGGACATCGACGGACGCCGCTTCGAGCTCAAGGCCAGTCCGCAGCCGCTCAGCTCACCGCAGGTCTGGCTGCTCGGTTCATCCGACTACTCCGCCGCGCTGGCCGCCGAGCTCGGCCTGCCTTACGTCTTCGCGCACCACTTCACCGGACATGGCACCGAGGAGGCGCTCCGGGTCTACCGGCGGTCCTTCCAGGGTGCGGGACGCCCGAGAGCCTTCGTCTCGGTGAACGTGGCAGTGGCCGAGGACGCCCAGACTGCACACCGACTCGCGCTGCCCTACCAGCACGCCATGGCCCAGCTGCGGCTTGGACGCCAGGTGGAACTGATGACCGTCCAGCAGGCCGAAGCCGCTCCGCAACCGTTGCCGGACGAGGCCTGGCAGGCGATCTGCGAGTCTTGGCTGATCGGCGAACCGCACCAAGTCGCCGAAGGCATCTTCGAACTCACCGACCGCTTCGATGTGGACGAAGTGATGATCCACCCGATCGCCGGCGCGTTCGACGCCGACCCGATGGATCGCTACCCGGCTCGCGAATTCGCCGTGCGCGAACTGGCATCGCGTCTTGTGGACTCCATCATCTAGCGGCGGACGACGCTCCGACACGGGCAGCCCCCGGTCCCGGGTAGACCCGGCCCGCCCGTCGGCAGACCACTGAGACCTCCCTCTGCCGATCACTCACCGGCGAGTGCCGCCCGCAGTCACCGGCTCAACTGCCCTTCGTAGAGCGTCCGCACCAGTTCCTCGAGGTTCTGCTCGACCGAGCGTCCTACCGCAACCGACACCGGGGCAAAGACGTAGGTCTCGGGATGGTCGGCGAGGTACTGCTTAGCACCCTCAAGGGCGGCCTTGTCGGCGTAGGTGTAGTAGTTGATCTTCTGCACCCCGCGCACGATGCACTCACGGTATTCCTTGGCGCTGAGCCCCGACCCGCCGTGCATGACGATCGGCACCCCGGTGCGCCTGCGCAGCACCGAGATGAGCTCGTAGTCGATCTTCGGCTCGGCCTTGTACAGCCCGTGCACGGTGCCAAACGAACAGGCTAACGCGGTGATCCCGGTGGCAGCCACGAACTCGGTGGCGAGCTCGGGGTCGGTGTATAGGGCCGCATCGCCAACACCGGCATCGCTGTCCTCGCCGTCTTCGCGTCCCGGCATGACACCCAACTCAGCCTCGACACCGTACCCGTACTCATTCGCGAGCGCGACGACGTCCCTGGTGATCTTGAGATTCTCTGCGAAGGGCAGGCGAGAACCGTCGAACATGGCGGAGTTGAAACCGACCTCAAACCCCCGCTTGACGAATTCGTACGACTCGCCGTGGTCAACATGGACGACCAACGGAGCGGTTGAGCGCTTAGCCAATTCCAGCATCGCTGGTCCGATGTTCTCGATCGAGTTGACCGGTTCATGCACCTCGGCATGCTGGAGGATCATCGGGATGTCGTACCGCTCGGCGACCTTGATGGTCGCCACCAGCATCTCGAACGTCGGGGTGTTGATGGCGGCGATACCGCAGTTGTGCGCCTGACCGAAATCGAGCGCTTCCTTGAGACCGATGAGCATTCTTCTCTCCTGTTTGGTTTGTCTTGCAATAGCTTGACGAGTGCGGAACCCAGTCTCTGGGTCGTGCTGACTCAGGGCACCACAGCGATCTTGATTCCCTCACCGGAGGCGGAGAACTCGATGGCCCGGGTCGCCTGCTGCAACGCGAAGGTGTGGCTGACGATGGTCTCGGCTGGAATCAGGCCGTCCTCGATCAGACGTAGGGCTTCGGCTGTCTGACGACGCTTCGCGTTAGCGGCCCCGACGAGCAAGATCTCGCCGTAATGGATCGTGTTCGGGTCGATGGCAGCGCTACTGCCCTTGGGAAACCCAGCGAAGGCGCAAACACGGCCGCCCTTCCGAACCAGACTGATAGCCTGCGCGAGCAACTCCGGGCGTCCAATGGCGATGACGACGACATCAGCGCCATGGCCGTTTGTTGCTTGTTTGACGACGGCTTCGAGATCGTCCTTCACCGAGTCGACGGTGATGTCTGCACCGAGCAGGGACGCCGTGGCGCGGCGGCTCTCGGACAGATCAGAAACGATGACCTGGGTGGCACCGGCAAGCCGACAGACAGTCATGTGCAGCAATCCGATGGGACCAGCCCCGATGATCACCACGGTGTCACCCAACCCCGCCTTATAGTTGGCAAGGCCGTTCAGCACGCAACTCAGGGGTTCGGACAGTGACAGCGCGGTCATTGGCGTGCCGGGCTTCGCCACCGAAATGTGTCGGCGGTCCACGGCGTGCTTCGGGATGAGACAGTACTCTGCTAGGCCGCCGTCGAGGTTGTACCCGAGAATGTCGGTGCTGGCGCATAGCTGTTCCATGTCCCGCAGGCAGTAGAAGCATGTTCCGCAACTGACGGCGGGTGTGACAACAGCTGGGTCGCCCAGCTGGTAGCCATGCACGCCCTTGCCGACCGCCGCGATCGTCCCGGCGATCTCATGTCCCAGGACGACACCGGGACGCACGCCCGCCGTCTTCTCGCCGCGAAGAATCCTCAAGTCGGTTCCGCAGACGGTGTTTGCGCCGACCTTGAGGAGGATCTCACCCTCCCCCGGTTCCGGCGTAGCGATCTCGGTGATGTCCAGTTGCTCAGGTCCTCGGAGAACCGCTGCCAGCATCTGCTGCTCCTCTCGGAAGGGGCCACGATGTCCCCCGGCTGGAGTCGTATGACCAATCGTAGTTGCGATGCCTATCCCCAGTGAGCGTCATCAAGCTCTCTCGGTTTCGGACAAGCTAGACCTATACCAGCCATATGTCTTCATCGCTAGAAAACCCTATAGCTAACCAGATCTCGCGTCAGCTTCGGACGCGCGGCACTCTAGGGGCCGTCCGGTGCTGCCGCAGCACCCGGCTCAGCCCAACGCCGCGACGCGAGATCGGCGACCAATGCAGTGTTCAGCATCCACACAGCACGGTCCAGCCCGGCGCCATCGATGCCGTCCACAGTGGCGGAGTGCGGCTTGACTGGGCTCTCGGCCAACTCGGTCGCGACTCGCGACGAGACCTGGTAGAGCCGGTCGGTCAACTCATCGCTGAGCATGGCCCGCCGTTTGCCACGTTTCGACAACTCCACCGCGAACGCCTCGTGTGCGTCGATCGTGGCTGGATCCTGCGCCAACAGCATCGTCGCCGTCGAGCGCAGCAACTGTAGGCCCCGTGCCAGGTCGCCGCCGCCGAACTCAGTGACAGCATCCCGCAGGATCGGGTTCGCGTCCCCGACCTGATCGGCGACCATCAACAGATGCGCCCCAGTCAGGCGTTCCCGGCTGCGCAGATGATAGTCCTCCGGAGACGACAGGACGCGCTCGGTGTCGGGGCTCGACATCGCGGTGGAGTCGAGTAGTCCGCGGCCCTGCTCCTCCAATGTGCCCAGCGTTTCACGCAGCGGCAGCGGCTTGATGAACAGCGTGGCGGCCATCGACGCCAACGCAAGGATCGGTACGACAGCGAAGACTCCCTGCATCGCCCCGGCCAGCGCATCATGCAGCAGAGCGGCGACATCCGGTGGCAGCGCGGCCAGCACGTCTGGTTGCAGGACATCGTTGATGTTCAAACCGGACTCCGGCAGTTGCTCGACGATCTCGGGCGTCATCCCGTGCTCGATGCCGGACGCCAACCGCTTCGCCATGATGGAGCCGGCGATTGCGGTCCCCAGAGTATTGCCGATGTTGCGGAAGAACTGCAGCGCAGAGGTCGCCACCCCCAGATCGCGCCGCTGCACCGAGTTCTGCACGGCCAGGGTGTACAGCTGGAAGGCCATCCCGATGCCCATGCCGAAAACCATCGTGACCAGCGTGAGCGTGCCGGAAGTGGACCCGCTGCCCAGCCGCGTCATCAGCAGAGCTCCGACCAGCATCAGGCCGGTCCCACCCACCATGAACTCCTTGTAGCGGCCGGTGCGGGTGGTCAACTGGCCGACGATGATGCCGACCGAGAACAGGGCCACGTTCATCGGGATCAGGATCAAGCCGGACTCGGTGGCGCTGACGCCCAGCACGCCCTGCGCATAGACGGGTACGTAGATCACGATCGACATCATCGCCATGTTCATCGCGAACGCGGCGAGAGTCGACCAGGTGAAGACCGAATTGCCGAACAACCGCATCGGCACGATCGGCTCAGCGGCCCTATGCTCGACAAGGACGAACACGACCAGGAACGCGGCACCCAGACCGAGCATCGCCAGCACTTGGGGGTGCAGCCAGCCGGTCGTCCCGCCCAGGCTGATGCCCAGCAGAGTGGCGGTGACACCGACCGTCATGGTCGAGATGCCCGCATAGTCGATCTTTGACGGGACATCCAACTCGGGAATCTTGAGGTGCCGGACGATGATGAACAATGCAACCAGCCCCACCGGCAGCGCGATGTAGAACAGCCACCGCCAACTCGACACGTCGGTGATCCAACCGCCGATCAGCGGCCCGGCCACCTGCGAGGCACCCATCACCGCACCCATGTAGCCCTGGTACCGGCCGCGCTGCCGAGCCGGGATCAGGTCTCCCAGAATGGTCTGCGACAAGGGCATCAGGATGCCCATGCCGACGCCCTGAATGGCCCGGGAGAAGATCAGGAAGTAGAAGTTCATCGCCTGGCCAGACAGCGCCGAGCCCAACATGAAGACGACCAGCCCGATGATGTAGAAGCGGCGGCGTCCGAAGATGTCAGCTAGCTTGCCGCTGATCGGGGTTACCACCGCTGCGACCAGCATGACGATGGTCGACAACCAGGCGTAGTGAGCCATCCCCCCCAGGTCGGCGACGATCCGCGGGATGGCCGGGCTGACGATGGTCTGGCTGATCGACGATGCGAACATGCCGATCAACAGCCCGAAATAGGCCCACCTGATCTTGCCGAAGTTGAACGCTGCGAACTCGGATGTCGTGCTGGTCACGGCAAGCAATCTACGCTGCTGTGGGTGGAGCCAGGTGGAACTGGCCACCCGGTGCAGCCTTGGCTGGTCTCAGATCTGCCGGGCCAATCGTTGAGATCGGGCCGGAGGATACTGACCGCTCGGTTGAGTGACCGCCGAGGCTGCTCAGCCCCCCAGAACCGTGGAGACGTGCTGAATTGACGGTCACCGAGTCCGACGGCCGGCTAGAGCTTGCGCAGATGGAATCCGCCGTCGACGTTGATAACCTCGCCGGTGGAGTACCGGAATTTCCCGCTGACCAGCGCCGAGATCGCCAATGCGACATCGGACGGCTGACCCCACCGGGCGATCGGAAACGCGTCCTCTTCCTCGATCATGCGCGTGTACTTGTCGTGCACCACCGAGGTCATCGGGGTGTCGATGACGCCAGGTCGCACTTCGTAGACGTAGATCTGCTCGGGGGCGAGGCCGCGCGCGAAGACCTGCGTCAGCATCGCGACACCAGCCTTAGATGCGCAATACTCCACCCGGTCGGTGGCCACCACGTAGCTGTTGATAGAACCGAAGTTGATGATGAAGCCGCGGGTTCCGTCGATTGGCTGCTGAGCCTTCATCAATTGTGCAGACCGCTGGGTGAGGAAGAAGTTAGCCTTCAGGTTGGTGTCGAGAACGAAGTCCCAGGACTCCTCGTCCACCTCAAGCACGTCGCGGCGCACGCGCGGCGCGACACCAGCATTGTTGATCAGGATATCGAGGCGCCCGAATCGCTCGATAGTCCCCTGCAGGAAGGCCTCCCGGTCGTCCGGATCGTTGACGTCACCGGCCACTGCCCACAGCTGTGGGGTGGATGCGAGCAGGGCAGCGAAACTCGGGTCAGCGGCGTCCAGGTTCTTCTCCAGGACGGTGACGTTGCAGCCCTCATCGAGGAACTGCCGGACCACACCCAGCCCGATGCCGCGGCCGCCACCGGTGATCAAGACGGTGCGCGTCGCCATCATTCTCCCTTGTAGAAGGCGGAACGCTTGTCCAGGAAGGCGGTCAGGCCCTCCTTGGCGTCCGCAGTGGTGACCAGGTAGGCAAGCAGGGCCGCATCACGCTGCAGGATCTGCGCGGGGCTGAGTCCGTTCGAGGTGAGCAGCATCTGCTTGACGGCTTGCATCGAGATCGGCGCGAAGCCGGCCAGCTTGCGGGCCAGTTCATCGGTGCCGTCGCGAAGCGCCGCCACGTCGGCGAACTGACGGTAGACCAGTCCGCAGGTCACCGCTTGGTCGATAGTGATCATCTCGCCGGTGATCATCATCGCTGCGGCCCGCGACTGGCCGATCAACCGCTGCAGTCGCTCGGTACCACCCCAGCCCGGCACCATCGCGATGTTGATCTCTGGCAGCCCGAATCTGGCGTTAGCGCTTGCCAATCTGATGTCGCAAGCCATCGCGATCTCCAGCCCGCCGCCCAGGCAGTAGCCGTTGATCGAGGCGATGGTGGGGATGGCCAAGTTCTCGATGCGGGTGAACAGCTGGTGGCCGACCTCGATGTGCCGGTAGCCCTGCGCGGGGGTGTAGGTGACTAACTCGTTAATGTCGGCCCCGGCGATGAACGACTTCGGTCCGCTGCCAGTCACCACCAGGACGCGGATCTGGGGGTCGGCTTCGATATCTGAGAGCAGGTCGTTGATCTGCTCGCAGACGGGAATCGACAACGCGTTGCGCTGCCCTGGACGGTCGACGACCAGGGTGGCCACCGCACCAGCAGTCTCAATACGGATCTCCTCGCCGCTTCCGGCAGCGAACCGCTCGGTCATGGCTTCTCCTTCTAACTCGGCGATCAGGGACGTTGCTCATGATCGGCTTCGAGGCCTGTCATGAATTGCACCATGCGCACTTCTCATTGCTGCGATCTAGGGCTTCCCGGGTTCGATACCGATTCTGGAAAGCGCTTTCATCGTACTCTCAAGTGACGGTCGCTGTCGCGTTGGACTGCTGTGCTTGCTGTTACTGTCGAGAATTGTGCACTGGTTGTGCGGAAACGCCCCGAAACGCCGCAGACAGCGAACCGCTGCACGTATTTCGACTCCCGTGACTACAGAACGTCACCGGCGCGAATCGGGGACGCCGCAGCCAGCCATCCCCGGCAACGACCCGGTTCGAGACTCAGCCGAGCACGTGGTCGGCGATATAGCGTGCCACCCCGTCCTCGGCGTGGTGACCGATCAGCTCGTCGGCGATCGCCTTAACCCGCTCGCGTCCGTTGATGGGGACGAGCACCCTGCCCATCTGTGCAAGCCAGCCGAGATCGTTCTCGCCGTCGCCGAATCCCCAGACCGACTCTGCCGACACCCCCAAGACGCCGAGGACGAACTGCATGGCTTCGGCCTTCGTCGCATACTTCGGGGCCGCCTCATAAAACAGCGGCATGGAGCGACGCATCCCGGGGATGCGGGCCTCAAGAACGTCGGCCACCTCGTCCAACTGCTGCGAGCTTGAGCCTCCGATCATCACCTTGACCACGGGTTGCGTGGCGCCGACCTCATCCACCGAACGGATTGTCGGCGGCTGCTCGAGCAAGATGGTCAGCAGGTCGGTGGCGGGATTCTCCTCCTCGATGTACCAGGCGTCCGGCGTCCAAAGGCTCACGCTGACACCGCACTCCCGGGAGACCCGCAGCGCATTCTCGATCTCTTCACGGCCCATGTGCTTAAGCCAAAGACGCTCCCCGGTCGTCGGATCGGTAACGATGGCGCCGTTGCACGAGATCACCGGTGCCGTCAGCCCAGCCTGGCGTGCCGTGGCGACTGCAACCTTCTCATTGCGGCCGGTGACGATCACCCCCGCGATACCAACGGGAGCGAGTTGGTTGAGTATCTCGACGGTGTAGGGGGACAGGACATGATCGGCGCCGCAAACCGTGCCGTCCATGTCCATGGCAACAGCAGCCGGTCGTTGAAGTCCGAATGTCGAAGGTTCAGGCACACCAGCACAATACCGGGGCCCACTTGCGGCCAAAGGTCCGCCCGGGGTACGTGCGGGATCACCGGATCACCACCCCGGGGCCGAGCCGCCGGGTCTGGGCAATGGCCAGCATCATGCCGGGCTTGCGCTATTTTACCTAGTCAGGCGGACTGGCCGGGAACGGGTAGCCCCGGAGGTAGATGACGCTGCCCAGCACCGGCAACACCCGAGACACCCAAGCAGCGTCCGGCAGCTGGTGGCCGAGCAGGTCGGCGAACATGCCGCGTTAGCCGATCACGGGGACAGCGAGAGCCACCATGCTCCAGCACAGTCGCCGATACTGCGCTGCGTGGCCGGAGGTGTGATGGCCCTCCGGACTCGTGACCAGGTTCCTGCTATTCTGCCAACCAAGTCGATCCCCAAGCGGCAACGACGGCGAGGTGACCCTACGCGCACCGAAACCGCAGGAAGTCAGTCACGCGGCCGTTGGATTCCGCGCCCGGCCGCAGGCCGACAAGTCAGCCGTCGCCCCGGAGGCCCACCGAACACGCAAACGGCGCCCCATCCGCACGGATGAGGCGCCGCAGCGTCCAGAAGCGTCAGCGGTCGACGCGAGCCGACCCGCCGCCAGCCAACTTCTTGACCTCTGCCATGGTCGCCATCGAAGTGTCGCCAGGAGTGGTCATCGCCAGCGCGCCGTGGGCGGCGCCGTAGTTCACGGCCGTCTCCAGATCGGCGCCGGTCATCAGCCCGTAGACCAGACCCGACGCGAACGAGTCTCCACCACCGACCCGGTCAAAGATCATCAGGTCATCGCGCTGGACGGCCTTGACCACGCCGTCCTGCTTTGACCAGGCG
>JAAYVP010000124.1 GCA_012517115.1 Brooklawnia sp.
CAGCAGCACGCGGTGCCCGTTGCGACGAGCTTCACGGACGGCCGCGAAGTGAGCTTCCGGGACCCATCCGCGATCGGCGAAGGTCCCGTCGTAATCAATGAACACTGTCTTCGACATGGACATATCATTCCAACCACTTCCACCGGCGTCGCAGTCCGCGGTGACGTGATCCCCCGGCAGTTCAAGCTCCCCGACGCTCAAGTCGCCTCAGACGAACTTGCGGTTCAGCACGTACCGGTCAAGTAGGTAGGCGGCAACCACACCCGACGCCGTGGCCACGCCGACCGCTGCCACACAGGTCAATCGTGCAACAACCGGCCCCCCGACAGTGAGCACCATCGCGATCGCGGTCAACGGAAGGCGGTAACCACCAGCAATGCTACCTGCAGCCCCCGCCGCAGCCGCCAGATCACTCGACACCCCAAGTCCGGGGGGCGAGCGCCCGGCCGGCAAGATCGCCGATCGACAGCAGCGGCACGAACAGCCCACCACAACCACCGGCCATCACGGCGGCCGTGGTTGCCGTGGCCCGCAGCGCGACCACCGCAAGCAGAGTCAACGCCGACGCCGAGCTGGCGCCGGCCCAGCTCACCGCGCTCGCGCCCGGGCCGATCGCGGCCGCAGGCGTGGCCAGGAAACCGATGGCGAAGATGCAGACCACCAGCAAGCCCCCGCCGGCCAAGAGCTTCACCAGCGGATCGGCAGACCAGCTGCGCGCCTTGTAGATCGCAGATCCCGTGACCGAACCGAGGGTTCCCGACAAGGCACCCACCAGCGCGGCAGTCGTCAAGGCCCGGGCCAGACCTTCGGGGGCAATTGCTGGCGCGATCAATTGGATCAGGCTCAGATCTAGCACTGTGTTGAAGCCCCAGCCGGCAAGCGCGCCACTGCTCGCCGCCAGGACTCTCGACACGGAAATCGGGGCGCGGTTACGCCGACCGAGCTCCAACATGAACGCGAGCCCCACCAGTGGCAGGCCCATCAAAGCAGCAACCCCAGCAGCACCTCCCCCGACGCCGGCACAGCGCGCAACGCCCCACCAGCGTCCGCCGAACCTTTCGAAAGCTGAGCCTGCCGCCACACCGAGGTGGGCCGCCGGAGACTCCGTGCCCATCGGCGCGCCGAGGCCGACAGTGGCGAAGATCGCGACCGCTCGGATCGGCGCGAGACGCCACGGGAAGTTCTCCTCACTACCAGCGTTGTTGACCACGTCTGCGGTCAGGTCGGCCCGCACTGCACTGGCCGGGAACGCCAGCCACGCCGAAAACCTGCGAGGTGGTGCCGAGTCGCTGGGCACACGCTGAACCGCCTGCCCGTGTGCGACCAGATTGAGAACCAGCACCGCCACAGCGATGCCAACGAACGGGGCAGACACCATGACCCAGACGTCTTGGCGCATGACCCACTCAAGGCTCTGCTTGATCAGCGACGTCACAGTGACGACGAAGACGGACGCCAGCACCCCGCCGAGAAGCCCACCGGCCACGCCTTGCGCGGCTTCCCGAGCTGCCCCTGCCAACCATCGGCCATCGGACACCTCCAGTCACCGACCTCTCGCGAAACTGCTGCCGCTCCACGTCGGCGTAGTCCAGCTACTGGGATACTCTGCCATGCCAGCGCGCGCCACGTGGGCGCGGTGAGTGCGACAGTAACGGACCCCGGGTCGGCGCCTGTCAACACGATTCCAGTGCAGGGG
>JAAYVP010000125.1 GCA_012517115.1 Brooklawnia sp.
CCTCAGACGGGCGGAACCACCTCGTTGTCGCACTCGCCAATGCTGACTCAAACACGCCGCTCGACGGCCCCGGCGAAATCCCGCCCGTCGCCAATCCCCAACACGCACTCAAAATGGCGCTTTGTTCAGCAGGCTCCTAGGCCCTGGTAGTCGGTGGGTTCTACGCTCACCCACCGGTATCCACTGCGAGAGAACATCGTTAGCGTATGCCAGAGCGTCCGGAAGTTGGACTCCCTGTCGGATCGGCGTCCCTGGTTCCAGGTGTTGGCACCTCTGCTCATCCCGTAGGAATCGCTGATCAGTTTCGCGGCCCGGAGCCAGGAATCCGGAGGGACCCCCAGCAGCGGACTTTCAGTCAGTTGATCTTGGAAGGGATGCGGCGTCTGGCCCCAAGCCGTACGGTCGCGGACGTCCTCCCGATCAAACCCACCAAGCGAAAAGCCGTAGAAATGCAGGCACCCCAGCACTGGATACTCTGCGATGCCACGGACGTTGTGTCGTGGCACGAAGATCCTGGTCTTGTTGGGATCGAGCTGTTGTGCGATCTCTTCCAATGAGCTGAGTGAGTAGGTTTCCGGCGGATCGGTGAGCAAGATTGTCACCGTTGGCTCGTCACAGGTGTCCTGGAACTGTTTCAGCTTCACGGCCGTTGGCAACTCGTCCCAGGCGAGCGGATGGGTCATCTTCGCCTTGTGCGATTGGAACACGAACATTCTCGGTATGTCGGCCAGTCCTGTCTCCCCCCAGGGGAGGCAACGCAGTTCGTCCAAGCTGCCCTCATACTCCCTGGCGGCCTCGGGACTCAGTGCTTCAGCCAAGTGCATGGCTGCAGCTTGCTGGTACTTCCACTCCTGTTGGAATGCCAGAGCCAAGTCGCTGACGCCGACCACCACGGTGCGACCAGGCCCCCGAAGCTCCATTACGCGCTGCACCAGCGCCTGGGCGGTCAGCTGCGTCTTCCCGATGGTCGAGATGAACACTCTGGGGCCGTCCTCGTCCCCCCAGTTCTTCACCTGCTCGGCTGAGTAGTACCTAGCCTGCTGGTAACGATCCACTCGGACGATGATGCGCGGTGGTGGCAAGTGCTCCTTTCGATACTCCGACCCCAAAGAGGCGATGCTTTGTCGAATGATCTCCGCGTCTGCAATGTTGAGGGTGTCGTTGTCACCGAGCAGGTAAGCGCGATGCAGGGCGATGCCTTTGCGGTGCGTGATCACCTTGCGCAGCCAAACGCGATCAGCCCGCCGGTTGCTAATCTCGCCCTCAATTATCTGCACGCCCATTGCGTGGGCTTGCGGCAACAAGGGGTGATCGGGATCGGGCTCCACCAACACGATCAACGCGCCATCACGATTCTCAGTCAAAGACCTGATGACGGGAAGCGAATCCGCATTGAGCCCCTGGACGAGCACCACTCGGTTCGAATGCTGCGCCGTCAAGACCGCGAGCCTGGGTGAGGTGACTTCCACGATCAGTCGGATAACTGCCGCGAACAAGACCGCCAACGCAGTGTATTCGGCGACCTGAACCGGCAAAGGCTCGATCACACAACCCTCGGAGCCAAGCACGTCCGGGCTGCCACCAATCATCAGGAGCATCGCATAGTAGATCTGGGTGAAGAAGGGCACTCTCCCCTGCAAACAAGGGCCGTACCCCACCACCGCCAGCAGTATCACGTAGCTGGCCACTCCCCCAAGAACAAAGAAGAAGGCATGCCTGGTCCGGGGGCGCAGCCAAGCCCCCAAGACAAGGCTTACATAGACGCCCGTAGCCCCGAGCACCAGGACGAAGCAGAACTGCCCCGATGGGCCCAGCACTTGCGGCTCGCCTGTCATCAGGCACACCGTGAAAACGACGAATACAACCGCGGCCGGGAATGCGAAGAAACCAAAGACCCGACCCGGGGTGATGTTCCCCTCCTGCCAGGCGTTTCTGAGGCGCCGGCGCTGACGGTCCGCCCAGAGCAGCCACCGCCGATAGGCGGGTCGCGGCGCTCCTCCGGGAGCGCCGGCGGCCGCCATGGAAGTGGGCACACCGCCCTCGTTGTTCGCGAGATCGTCCCGGGCGTCGGTCGCATCAACCATCGAGTCCGAGGGACCGCCCGCGACAACGATTCCGGTACCCTGCGGAACCGCGGATTCTTCGGCTCCGGCGCCGAGATCTGCTGCAGTGCTCGCCTGTTTGTCCACCATGACTCCTCCCCTCGTTGGGCGGCCACACCGAGGGTATCGGCTAGCCAGATCGTGCGTAAACAAGGAGAATCATTGTCGGGAAGAATCGGCGTCCATCGGTATGTACTCAAGTGAGGGCGGCGCGAGACGGCCTTGCTCAGCCAATCTTCGGACCAGATCCAAATGAGTCATCGACCACTTCACCCCGCGAAGCAACGCGATGTCCTGTGACGCCATGGTGCGCAGCTCGAGCAACCCACTGAGGTAGCCGTGGTCCTTTGTGACTCCGCCCGGACGCTGCGAGTCGGCGATGCCGCGTCGCAGCCGCAACGCAAGTTCGGCTGCCGAGTCCGGGTCTGTGTACTCCGACAGGGCGAAAGTCAGGCCCACCAAGTCAAGTTCCTGAGCGGCGATCACCCCATAGACACGTAGTGCGTAGGTGTGCAGTGTGTGCGGACTGGACAAGCCCTGTTCTTCCTCCCGGAGGGCAGCCAGCCCCTCCTCGGTGGCAACCGTGTGACCGAAGCCGAAGCCGGCAAGGGGTTCACGTTGACGCCGGGCGTTCGTCCAGCGCAGGACGTGCCCACCAACTTCGTGGGCTACTAGCCGCAACAGGTCGCGCTCGCTCACGGC
>JAAYVP010000126.1 GCA_012517115.1 Brooklawnia sp.
GCAGGTGGTGGCTCCTCAGCAGCCGACTCCGCGCTGGGTTTCGACCCCGGTGTCTGGATCCCAGGACCCGCGCTCGTTCCGTGGCGTGACACCGACACCCACCCCAATGGGCTACGCCCCCACGCCCGCGAATCTCACGCCACCGAACATCACGCCGCCGACCTACGCGCCCGGCTACCCGCCCGCGCAGTTCACACCGGCCAGCGCTGGCTCTGCGCAAGTCGCATTGTTGGCGAAGATCGCCGTGGCAATTGCCGCCACTGCGACCGTAGTCCTAGCGCTCATCGCCTTCCTGCTGCTTCGCGACCGCCAAGCCGAACCAGCCTTGAACGTGGAGCCGGCGACAACCACGATCACCAACACTCAGCCGACCACGACCACCGGACCGACAGCGACATCTGGGTCGGCGCCAACCCAGACCAGCGTCCGACCGCGGACCACGGCCACGGCTAGACCCACCACAGCCGCGGTCACCTCGCTATCGCGCGGGAGTTGGATCACGGTTCTAGAGAGCTTGCCGAAGAACGAGGTCGCCGTGACGCACGCTCAAGCCAGCGCGAGCGCGTTGTCGGTGAACGGCTACCGGGTCGTCGTAGTCGACAGTGACGCGATCCCAGGTCTTAATCCGGGGTATTGGGCGCTGTCAGTGACGGGCTTCGCGTCCCGGGACGCGGCCGTGGCCGCCTGCCCCGGATTGGGACGAGAGGTAGGTGGCACGTGCTACCCACGCGAGATCGGCTGAACGTCCCGCTCACGCGCCGCACTCTGATCGCTGCCGGCGCTGCAGCAGCTGTGACACTGATCACCTGCCCGACGCCCGCGCAGGCGCAGCCAGCACTTGAGCCGCCACCGATCCATCCCCGCGACGACTGGGCACAGGGTCTGCAACCAGTTGGCCCGCTGTCGGTGGAGGCACCCGAGGATGTCCGTTTTCTTCTTATCCACCACTCAGCCACCCCGAACGGGGATCTTGCTGAGCAGATCCCCGCACGCATCCGTGGGTTCTTCAACTACCACACGAACGAGAAGGGCTGGCCCGACGTCGCCTACAACTTCTTCGTCGACCCCTATGGGGGTTTGTGGGAGGGCCGTCAGGGCAGCCTTGACGCGCCAGTGATGGGCGATGCCACCGGCGGCTCGCAAGGCTTTGCGCTCCTGGTTTGCTTCATCGGCGACTTCGCTACCGAACCGCCAACCCCCGAGGCCATGGACGCAGCCGCCCGACTGTTGGCCTGGTTGGCGTCTGTCTACGGCATCGACGTCGCGGAAGGGAGCTCTGCCCATTTCGTCTCGCGGGGTTCGACTCTATGGCCTGCCGGCGTCGAAGTCGTGACCGACACCATCGCGGGTCATCGCGATATGTCCCAGACAAGCTGCCCGGGCGACGCCCTATACCCGCTGGTGCGAGCGGAGTTGGCGCCGGCTGCCCGACAGTTGCTGGGCACACCGCCCGCCGCCACGCCGACTCCCGCGCCCGAGCCCGCGCCCGAGCCGCTACCCACGGCCGCGACAGCCTCGGCCACCACCCTGCCCAGCCCGACGCCGTCACCCCAGTCTGACCAGGTAGCACGTGCTTGGGTGGTGCCAGCCACCATCGCCGGAGTGGTCGGGGTGGGAGTTGGTGTCACCGGTGCCCTGTTGGCGTCCCGCATCCCAACCTCGCGTTGATCGGCTTCCGCCGCCACCCGCCCGCGAGTCTGCGGGTAGGCTCTCGGGGTGCATCAGATGATCCTGACCTTCTCCTGCGACGACACCTCCGGCATCGTGCACGCAGTGAGTGGGGCCATCGTGGCGTGCAGCGGAAACATCACCGAGTTGCAGCAGTTCAGTTCCACAGACACCGGCCGCTTCTTCATGCGGGTAGAGATCGACCTGCCGACAGACCTCGTGGAGTTCGCCAGCGCAATGCGTGACGTCGCCCGGAGGTTCAAGGCGCAGTGGGAGGTTACCGAGGCCAACAGACGCGCCCGGGTCCTGCTCTTGGTGAGCAAGGCAGGCGGACCATTGAACGATCTGCTCTTCCATCAGCGCTCCGGGGACCTGCCGGTCGAGATTCCCCTCATCTTGTCGAACCACGACACGTTGCGTCCCCTGGCCGACTTCTATGGCATCCCGTTCGGCTCGCAGGTGGTCTTGCCCGAGAACAAGCATCTCTTCGAGGAACGGATCCGTCGTTGCGTCGATGATTTCGACATCGACCTGGTGGTGCTGGCCCGGTACATGCAGATCCTGTCACCGCAGCTTTGCGAAGATCTGGCCGGTCGGGTGATCAACATCCACCACAGCTTCCTGCCCGGCTTCAAAGGCGCCAACCCCTATCGGCAGGCGCACACGCGCGGAGTGAAGCTGATCGGAGCGACCGCGCACTTCGTGACTTCTGATCTGGACGAGGGCCCGATCATTGAGCAAAACGTCCACCGGGTTGACCACAGCCACACCGTCTCAGAACTCACCAGCATTGGCCAAGGTCTCGAATCCGAAACACTCACCGCCGCGGTCCGGCTCTTCGCCGCCCGACGGATCTTTCTGGATGGCGTGCGCACTGTGATCTTCAAATGACACTGTCGAGCCAGCACCCGAGGTAGGTATCAACCCCGGCACCCATCGGGCCACCCGGCTGGTTTAGCCTTGGTTCGTAGGCTCAAAACCCAATATCGAGAAGAGGAATCCTTGTGAGCGAGACTCCCGTCAAGGTAGCCGTCACCGGTGCGGCCGGCCAGATTTGCTACAGCCTGCTCTTCCGGATCGCCAGCGGTTCACTGCTGGGCGACCGTCCGATCGAGCTGCGCCTGCTCGAGATCACCCCCGCGCTGAAGGCGCTGGAAGGTGTGGTCATGGAACTGGAGGACGGCGCGTTCCCCAACCTGACCAATGTGGTGATCGGCGATGATCCCAAGAAGGTCTTCGACGGCGCGAACCTCGCCATGCTCGTCGGCGCCATGCCTCGCAAGGCGGGCATGGAGCGCGGCGACCTGCTCAGCGCAAACGGCGCCATCTTCACCGCACAGGGCCGGGCCCTCAACGAGGCGGCCGCCGACGATGTGCGCGTCCTGATCACCGGCAACCCGGCCAACACCAATGCCTTGATCGCGATGAGCAACGCGCCAGATATCCCCAGCGAACGCTTCAACGCCCTCACCCGGCTCGACCACAACCGCGCCAAGGCCATGCTGGCCAAGAAGCTCGGCGTGGGCGTCGGCGAGGTCACCCAGATGACGATCTGGGGCAACCACTCGTCCACCCAGTACCCCGATGTCTTCCACGCCAAGGTCGGCGGGCAGGACGCGGCCGCGATGGTCGACCAGGCTTGGGTGGAGGCCACCTTCATTCCGCAGGTGGCCAAGCGTGGCGCGGCCATCATTGAGGCCCGCGGCGCGAGCTCGGCTGCCTCGGCGGCCAACGCCACCGTAGAGCACATGCGCGATTGGGTGCTCGGCACCCCAGCGGGTGACTGGGTTTCGATGGCGGTGCCGAGCGACGGTTCCTACGGTGTCCCGGAGGGCTTGATCAGTTCGTTCCCGTGCGTCGTGCGTGACGGCAAGTACGAGATCGTCCAAGGCCTGAGCATCGACAGCTTCAGCCGCGACCGGATCGACCGCTCGGTAGCCGAACTGCAGGACGAGCAGCAGGCCGTCAAGGACCTGGGCTTGATCTGATCGACACCTGCCCGACCTGAAACCGGTCGGACAAGCTGAATCGTCCCCGGCGCGTCACTCGAACGTGCCGGGGACGATCATTCCCAGCACCGCTACCGCTGTGCCCACACCCAATCCCAGGACCACATCGAAGACCTTGCTGCGCACCACCAGCAGCCCCGCCAACCGCTCCGGCAGCACCCAGCGCAGCAAACCCGCCAAGACCAACGAGCCACCAATCATCACCGAGCCACGGCGCCAGTGCCGCGTCGCCACCAAACCGACACCGACGGCGAAGAAGACCAGAACCAGCAGCAGCGCCCAAGGGTTCAGGAAGTCGGGTCGGAGGTCTGCCGGATCGGAGACTTCAACCTGCTCGGGTGGGACGCGATCTGCCTCACCAGCGCGTCCATCCGGTTCGCTCTGGCAGCCGTCCCGCTCATCTACCATCGCGATCAGCCGCGCGCGAGGTCGACCACGTTGGCCAAGAGCATCGCCCGTGTCATGGGACCGACACCGCCCGGATTGGGGGTGACCAGCGAGGCAACCTCCCAAACGTCCGGGGCCAGGTCGCCGACCGGCTTGCCGTCCACGCGCGTGACACCGACGTCGATGCAGACCGCGCCGGGCTTGATCATGTCTGCGGTGATGAGGTGGGCGCGTCCCACGGCAGCAACCACGATGTCAGCCTGTCGGACATGCGCTGCGAGGTCGCGCGTCCCGGTGTGGCACAGCGTGACGGTGGCGTTGATCGACTTACGGTTGAGCAGCACCCCCAGCGGACGACCGACCGTGGTGCCGCGACCGACGATGCAAACCTCGGCACCGGCGATCGGTACTTCGTAGCGCCGGAGCAGTTCGACGATCCCTCTCGGCGTGCATGGCAGCGGCGCCGGCTCACCCAGCAGTAGCCGGCCGAGGTTCGCCGGCGCGAGCCCATCGGCGTCCTTGGCCGGGTCGACCAATCCCAACGCCCAGTTGTCGTCCAACTGTGGCGGGAGAGGCAGTTGGACGATGTAGCCGGTGCACCGCGGGTCGGCATTCAAACCCTCGATGGCTTCGGCGACCTGGGCTGCGGATGCGTCCGCCGGAAGCTCGACCCGGATCGATTCGATCCCGACCTGAGCGCAGTCGCGATGCTTACCAGCGACGTAGAGCTGGCTGCCAGGGTCTTCTCCGACCAGGATGGTGCCCAACCCGGGCACGACGCCGCGCTCCCGGAGCGCCGTCACTCGTACCGCGAGTTCCTCCTTGACCTGCGCGGCCACCTGCTTGCCGTCCATCCGTTGCGCAGCCATGGTTCGCCCCTCAGTCCGGTGCTCAGTGGAAGAA
>JAAYVP010000127.1 GCA_012517115.1 Brooklawnia sp.
ACTTGGATTCCCCGACCACCGAGTGGGCTATGGGGGAGATCCTCGCAGGGAACGTAAGCGCGGTACAGATGGCCGGTTTCATGGTTGCGCTTCGCGCCAAGGGCGAGACGGTCACCGAGTTGAACGCACTTGCCAACGGAATGTTGGCCAAAGCCACGCCGATCGACTTGCCCCGTGATGCGGTGGATGTCGTCGGATCCGGCGGCGACCGCGCGAACACGGTGAACATCTCGACGATGGCCGCCATCGTGGCCGCCGCGGCCGGGGCGAAGGTGGTCAAACACGGCAACCGAGCGGCGAGTTCCATGAGCGGTACCGCGGACTGTCTTGAGGCCTTGGGTCTTGCCCTCGACGTGACGCCCGAACGTCAGCGGCGGGTCTTCGACGAATGCGGGCTAGTCTTCCTGTTCGCGCCCATGTACCACAGCTCACTGCGGCACGCCGCGCCGGCCCGCAAAGAATTAGGTATTCAGACCACTTTCAACTTCCTTGGCCCACTGGCTAACCCGGCTCGCCCCGATGCCCAAGCCATCGGAATGGCTAATCTGCATGTCGCCGAGCTGGTTGCAGGCGTGTTGGCTTCCCGCGGAAACCGGGGCATGGTTTTTCACGGTAACGACGGTCTCGATGAGCTGACCACTACTACCCGTTCCGACATTTGGCTCATCGACGGTGGTGAAGTGTGGCGCACCGAACTCGACCCAGCCGAACTTGGCCTGGAGCCAGCGAAGCTGCCTGATTTGATCGGTGGCTCGCCCGGCCACAATGCGCAAGTGGTTCGCGACGTCTTAGCTGGCAAGATTGGGCCGGTGCGTGACATCGTGCTGCTCAACGCGGCCGCCGCGCTGCTCGCCTTTGACGGGCCAAACCTAACCGAGCCAGTCGCCAATCAGCTGCGCAGGCCGCTCGAACGTGTCGCGGCCGCGATCGACGACGGGACGGCGGCAGAACTGCTCGTCCGCTGGGTGGACACCACCAACCGTCTGCGCGGTTGATCAGCGCTCCAGCACAGCCAGCCACGCCCAGCCCAGCCACGGCCCAAGCCACAGCCCGGGACCGTAAGCGAAGGCCTTGCCCAGCGGGGAGGGGTGCCGCCGACGCCACAGCCCAACTGCCACCCCCCAACCGGCAGCAGCGATCGAGCCGGCCAACAGACCCGCGGACCAAAGCTCTATCGACCACATACCCGTCAGCCCGCCGGTCATCGCGGCCAACCGGACGTCACCGAAGCCGATCGAGCGGCTGATCCACCACAGCAGCGCGAACACCCCGCCGGAGGCCGTTGCCCCGAGCGCCGCCTGCAGCACCAGCCGACCACCGTCCGGTCCCTGGAGGGCGGCGGTGATTATCGCCAGGGTGAGGACTGCCGCGGTGAACTGGCTGGCCCTGATCGGAAGCCAAGTGGTTCGGGCGTCCACCGCAACCAGCACCAAGGCGGCGCTGCCCCAGACCAGCCCCACGCCGCGCATCTGGATCGGAGCCCAGCAGATCAGCAGCAGAGAACAGACCAGGGTCGCTGCCATCAAAGCTAGCGCTGTCGGTGGCTGCACCAGGTCGGCGTAGCGCGGCTTATACTGCGCGTCCGGTTCGTCGGCAGCAGGCTCGGGGTGCCGTGCCACGATCACCAACTGGACGCAAGTCAGCAGCAACGCGATGGCGGCGGCGCCTAGCCAGTCGAGCACAGCCATCAGGCACTCAGACGAGCCGACGCGGTGTTGGCCCAGAGCACGCGGTTCGGATCAACCCCCCAAGCTTCACAGGCGGCCTCGGCCCGTATCAACTGCAGCCGGGAACACCAGATAGGGCCGCCAGCCATCAAGGTGCGGATGCTGAGTGCGTCAACTCCGGTGAAGTCGGCAATCTCAGCCGGGCGACAGCCGCGTAGACCGAGTGACCAGGCCAGCACACGCAACGAATCGCAGGACGCCGGCTCGCCGTCGAGGGCCGCCAGGCGTTGATGGCTTACCTGCAGGAGCAGACGGCCGTCCATTTGTCGTAGTCGACGCACAAGACGCCCGTCACGGCCCACCAGCAGAGCATGCACAG
>JAAYVP010000128.1 GCA_012517115.1 Brooklawnia sp.
CAACAGCCCCTTCACCTACCTCCCAAGCGGTTTGAACATTCTTGCGCAAATGCTCAGCGCGGAAGCTGGTACCCACCGTTTCCAGCAGAGCCTGCTGGACGATGGCTATACCGCGGAATTCACGATCGGGGTCGACTCGCGAGATCCGATCATGACGGTCACCACCGAAGGTCTCGACCCCTTGATGGTTCTGGAAACGCGCGACGCCGTGATTGCCCGCATTGATGCGCAGCTGAATCTCGTGCAGGACGAAGAGTCGGTGCCGGAGCGGCAGCGGGCCCACCTGCTCGCCAGTGGGGTGGATGACGCTGCGCAGCCGATGGGCGGCAGTCGCCTACGCGCTGCCGCGGCGACTGTGGCAGCCGGAGGACTTGTCACTCTGCTGTTAACCTTTCTCATTGACCGCTGGGCTCTGAACCGAGCCGCGGCACGGGCCGGACAGGCCCCGGCCAGCTGATGCCGCGCCGGCCTGAGGTAGGGCTGCCAGAGGCGGCAGGTCGACAGGCGCCGGCGATCCCAGCCACGGTGATCCCGATCATCTACGCTGGGCTTCTGTTGCTGCTTCCGTCTCTGCTGGTGATTCAACAGATCGGTGCGCCGGGAACCCCAGCTAACCTGTGGGCCATCACCGGACTCGTGATTTGGCTGTGTATGACAGTCGGTGGGCTGAATCCGGTCCGAGGTCTAACGCCTACGCGCGTCACACTGGCGATGTTCATCATCACCGTGCTCCTTAGTTACATTGCCGGCAATCTGGCGGGTTGGTTCCAACCTGCCGACATTCACCAGAGATCGGATGCTTTGTGGCGGGCAGTAACCATAGACCGACTAAATGAGGCGCTTATCAGTGCGAGTGATCGTGGTCTGCTCGCCCTATGCGGGTGGGCTGGTGTGATGCTGCTGACGGCGGAGTCGCCTCGCCGGTGGGCGGACCTCGAAAAGATCGTCGCCTGGGTCGTCGCCTTCGCCACAGTGGTAGCAGCGCTGGGCATCTTCCAGTACTTCACCGGCGCGAACGTCGCTGCTTGGTTTCAAATCCCTGGCCTGTCCACTTTGCGTGATCAGAATGTTTACACCCGATCCATCGTGAACCGGGTCGTGGTCACGGCTGCCCACCCGATTGAACTGGGCGTAGTCGCCGCGGCCATCTTCCCGCTGGCGCTGCACCGCAGCTTGTACGCAGCAAAGAAGCGGCTGCCGTGGGTCCAAGCGGTGATGATCTTGATGGTGCTGCTCATGTCGGTGTCGCGTTCGGCGATCATCGTCTTGGCGGTTGGGATGCTTGTGCTCCTGGTCGGCTGGCCGGCGCGGCGACGGCTCTGGGCTCTGGCAATCATCCCAGTCGCGACGGCGGTGCTTCGCGCAGCGCTACCTGGCTTGCTGGGCACTCTCCGCGCACTGTTCACCAACCTGGAGGATGACCCCAGCATCGCGGGCAGAACTGACGACTACGAGATCATTTACCGGATGGCGCAGGATCACCCCATTTTCGGACAAGGGTTGTATACATGGGTACCCTTCTACTTCCGGACGCTCGACAACCAGGTGCTGATGTTCGCACTCGAGATTGGGTTCATCGGCCTGGCGGTGTTTGTGGTCCTGACCCTCACCCACTTGGTGGGCGTGCTGGTTGCGCGGACCCGCGTCCGCGATCAACGATCGCGGCACCTCGGCCTTGCGGTCGTCGCTGCCACTGCTGGCCTTCTAAGCGCCTACGTGACCTTTGATGCCATCAGCTTCCGGATGGCTGCTGGGATGACCTTCCTGCTGCTCGGGATGGCAGGCGCAATCTGGAACTTGACCTATGTCTCACCGCCGACGAATCAGACGTTGTCAGCGGATTCTCTTGACCCCCCGGGCGGCCGCACGCCCTAGCC
>JAAYVP010000129.1 GCA_012517115.1 Brooklawnia sp.
ACTCCGGGTACTGCACCGCCAACGCAGAGCGGCGGGTCTGGGCGATCCGGACGTTCCTAGCAAGCGGCTCCGGGTCGACCAGCACACCCGGATTCAACAGGTTCTGCGGATCGAACAGCCGTTTGACCTGCGCAAACAAGCCGAGCGCGGCGGGGCTGTACATCAGCGGCAGCAGCTCGCTGCGAGCCCGACCGTCGCCGTGCTCGCCAGACATCGAGCCGCCGTAGCTGGCCACCAATTCACCGGCGGCCACCATGTAGTCGTGCAAGACCTGGGTGCCGTTCGGCTGGTCGAGCGGGAAGTCGATCCGGCAGTGTACGCAACCCTCGCCGAAGTGCCCGTAGGGCAGGCCGTGTAGCCCGAACCGGTCCAGCAGCGAGTCGAAGTCGCGCAGGTAGGCGCCCAACTTGTCGGGCGGCACCGCCGAGTCTTCCCAGCCGGCGTGGGCGGGCTTGTCCAGCGCCACTGCGGCAAGCCCGGCCGCGTCGCTGCGGATCGTCCACAGCCTGCCGGCCTCGGTGCTGTCTGCCACCACCCACCCCTCGATCGCACCCGCAGCCGCCACGAGACCCTCCGCGCGTCCAGCGATCTCGGCGGCGTCGTCGCCTACCAACTCGATAAACAACCAGGCATCGCCGGCAGGCAAGTCGGGCACCGCACCAGGGCCGATGCGCTCCGCGACCACGTCAGCCAGCCTGCGGTCCATCCCTTCGCAGGCGGTCGGGCGGAACGGCAGGATCACGGGCATCGCGTCGGCACCGTCCGCCATTGTCGGGTATCCCAATGCCACGGTGGTGTTCAGAGGCGCGTCCCGCGCCAGCTTGACCGTCGCCTTGGTGATGATGCCCAGCGTCCCCTCTGTGCCTGCGAAGAAGCTCGCCACGTCGAAGCCGCGCTCCGGCAGCAGATGCTCCATGCTGTAGCCGGAGACCTGCCGCGAGAACCTCCCGAATTCGGTGCGGATCGTCGCCAAGTTCGCCATCACCAGTTCACGCAACTGGTCGAGGACGTCCCCTTCGGCCCCCGGCCGCAGCGTGACCAGTTCGCCAGTTCCGGTGATGATCTCCAGTTCGACGATGTTGTCGGCGCTGCGGCCGTAGCCGAGTGCGCGCGGCCCGCAGGCATTGTTGCCGATCATGCCGCCGATGGTGCACCGGTTGGAGGTGGAGGGATCAGGCCCATAGCGCCAGCCGTGCCTGGTCACCGCTCGTTGCAGCGACGCCTGGATCACGCCCGGTTCGACCACCGCGGTGCCGGTCTCAATGTCGACCGACAGCACCTTGTCGAGGTGTCGGGACATGTCGATGACCAACCCGGGGCCCACCGCATTGCCGGCGCAGGAAGTGCCCGCGCCGCGTCCGGTTATCGGCAGGCCGACCGCCAGCGCAACCCGCACCAGCTCGATCAACTCGTCGGTGTTGCGGGGGGTGGCCACCACTTCTGGAACCACCCGGTAGAGGGACGCATCGGTGGCGTACAGGGCGCGGGCCAGGGTTGAGGCGTCCAGACACCCGGGATCGCTCAGCCGTTCCCGGAAACGATCAACTAGATCAGTGTGGGCCTGAGAGGTCTTCACCTGTCCGAGTCTGCCACTGCAAGCACGGCCTTCATCGCCCGGCCCATGGCCTCCCAGTCATCGGGGTCTACCACATCGACCAGGACGCGTCGGACCGATGCCACATGATCCACGGCGGCCCGTTTCAGCAACTCGAACCCTTCATCGGTCAGCTTGGCGATGACCCCCCGCCGATCGTTGGCGGCAGTGTGACGTTCGATCAGCCCGGCTTGCTCCATGCGTCCCACGGTGTGGGTAAGCCGGGAGCGTGACTGGTTCGACCCCTCGGCGAGTTGTGACATCCGGACGCTGTGCTCGGGTGCCTCGGACAGCACCACTAGCACCTCGTATTCGTTCAGGTCAAGGTTGTACTTGCGGAGGTCGGCATCCAACTGCTCACGGATCCAGGCGACCGCTGCCAGCGAGTCACGCCAAACGACCTGTTGAGCTGGCGTGAGCCAATGGGGTTCCTGCTGCGGCATGGCGGCAGTCTAGCGGTGTCGTTGAAGCCTGAAGCATGGGGGTGGAGCGAACGCCCAACCCCGGAGGCAGGCACTAGGATCGGGGCATGAATCCGACCGCCCAGCAAGTGGCCGATCAGGTCCTGGCCGACAGTGCTCCCAGCTATCCCGTCCTCTTCCGTGGTCGGGTGGCCACTGATCCGTCGCTGGTCGGATTCACCGTCCCGGACGGGGACGGCTGGCGTGACGTCACTTGGGGCGAAGCCCGCTCCGTCGTCGACCGCGCCGCGGCGGGGTTCATCTCGTGCGGACTCAAGCCCGAGCAGCGGGTCGCGATCGCCTGCTCCACCCGGCTGGAATGGATCCTTGCCGACCTTGGTGTGGCCTGTGCCGCGGGCGCCACCACCACCGTCTACCCGAATACCCACGCCGACGACGTACTGCACATCGTCGGCGACTCTGGTTCGGTGATGGTGGTGCTAGAGAACTACGAGCAGTTGGCCAAGGTGCAGCAGCTGGATGAATTGCGTAACCAACTGACCAGGCTCATCCTGATCGACGACGACCGGCCAGCCGGAGCGCCGTCTGACGACCGAGTGCTCACCTGGGAAGAACTACTGGCGCGGGGGAGCGAACAGTTGGCCGCAAACCCAAGCTGCGTCGATGAAGCGATCGCGACCATCGGCCTGGAATCGCTGTCGACCATCATCTACACCTCCGGCACAACCGGCCAGCCCAAGGGTGTCGAACTGCTGCACCGCAACTGGACCTACGAAGCCCAAGCCCTGAAGGAACTCAACTTCGTCCATTCCGATGATGTGCTCTATCTGTGGCTGCCCCTCAGCCATGTCTTCGGGCGTGCCCTTTTGGGCGCGCAGCTGTCGCTCGGCTTCCGGGCGATCGTGGACGGACGCGTGGACCGCATCGTCGACGGACTGGCCAACACGCACCCAACGATTCTGGTCGGTGTGCCGCGGATCTTCGAGAAGGTGCGTTCGGCCGTGTTAACGATGAACCCGCAGAACGGTCTCAAGGGCCGCATCTCACGCTGGGCGTTCCGGGTCGGCCGGGCTTCGCGGCCCTACCGGCTTGCTGGGCGGCCACTGCCGCGCATGCTGGCCGTGCAGTACCGGCTCGCCGACCGGTTGGTCTTCAGCAAGCTGAAAGACCGACTGGGCGGCCGCATGCGGTTCATGATCTCCGGTTCGGCGAAGCTCTCGCACCAAGTGCAGGAGTGGTTCTACAGTGCCGGCATCATCGTCGTGGAAGGCTATGGTGCCACCGAAACCGCGGCCATCTCTTTCGTGAACCTGCCCGACCGGCCACGTTTCGGCACCGTCGGACCGCTGATCCCGGGGCTGGAGGCCAAGCTCGCAGCAGACGGCGAGGTGCTCATCAAGGGCCCCACTGTCGCTCGCGGCTACCACAACCTGCCCCAGGAGAGCGCCGAGATGTTCGTGGACGGCTGGTACCACACCGGCGATATCGGCACGCTGGACGCCGACGGCTACCTGACCATCACTGACCGCAAGAAAGACCTCTTCAAGACCACGAGCGGCAAGTTCGTCGCTCCCCAGAAGGTCGAGAACACTGTGATGGCCAACATCCCTTATGTCAGCCAGGTGGTTGCGGTCGGTGACGGCCGCAAGTACGTCACTGCACTGGTGGCACTCGACCCAGCTCAGCTGCAGAAATGGGCCGACCGTCGCGAAAAGGGCGACCTGAGCTACGCGGAACTGAGCCAGCTGCCCGAAATCCGGCGGTCCATCGACCGCTTCATGCGTCGGGTGAACGACCGGTTGGAGCGCTGGGAGCAGATCAAGCGGTACACCATCTTGGACTCCGAACTCACCTTGGCTGAAGGCACGTTGACTCCGAGCCTCAAGGTTCGCCGCGGCGAGGTCTACACCGCGTACGCCGACGCGATCGAGGCGATGTACGCCGACGATTCCCGCTCCGACCTGGTGCGAGAATGACCTCCTACACGACCTCAGTCCAACTACGTTGGACCGATTTGGACGCGCAGGGCCACGTGAACAACGTGACCGTAGCCGACTACCTGCAGCAGGCGCGCGCGCAATTCCTGATCGCAGGTCCCGCTCGTGGATTGCTGGATGACGGTTGCGTAGTGGTCGGCCATCAGATCGCGTATCGGCGAGCCATCCACTACTCGGATGAGCCGTTGACGGTGAAACTCGCAGTCCCCGAACTCGGTGCGGCCAGATTCGTGATCGCCTACCGGCTATTTCAGGACGAGCAGCTTTGCGTCGAGGCGCGCACCGTGCTTTGCCCGTTCGACTTCGGCAAGCAACGACCGCAGCGGCTCAAGCGGGTCGAGCGCCGCTTCCTCGCCGGCTACCGGCATGAGGTGGCCCCGCTCAGCGAACTAGAGGCTCCCAGCCTCGATGGCCGCGGCAGCGCGCTCGACGTCTTCAGTCGCTGGTCCGATCCCGACCGATACGGGCACGTCAACAATGTCCGCTTCCTCGATTTCGTGTTGGCTGGCCGGGTCGACATGACGACCAGGGCGGACCCGTCGATGGCCCGCGTCGGAATGGCCGACGCACCGCCTGCCGCGCAGTGGTTCATCGCCCGTCAAGACATCGACTACTTGGCGCAGATGGAGTTCCGGCTCGCGCCTTATCGGGTGCTCACCGCACCGGTCCGAGTCGGCGAAACCTCGGTGGTCTTGGCCAGCGAGGTCGTCGATCCTGACCGTGGCATCGTCTTCGCCAGAGCCCGTGTGGTGCTGGTCTGTGCCGACGCCCAGGGCCGCAAGCGGCCACTGCCCGAGTCGGCCAGGCAGGCTCTGACAAGCTTGGTCATCTGATCTGGTCAGGTACCGTCGGTGTATGGCACGCATCTGGATTGCTCTTGCAGTGACCGTCGTGTTGGTCGGCTGTGCGGTGGACACTCAGGGCTCCGACAGCCCGGCCGCGCAGACTGCCGCCAGCACCGAAGCCACCTCCAGCGCAGCGGCACCTGATGACGCCAAGCCGACCTCAGCTGCACCTGCCGAGGCCGCACCCACTGGTCCTGACGGGCGTCCGTTCGTGGTGACCGAGCATGACCGCTTCGACGAACCGTGGGCGATGAGCTTCTTGCCGGGCACCGACTATCTCATCGTCACCGAACGCAGCGGCCTGATGTGGTTGCGTGACCAGGGCAGCGGTGAACGTATCGAGGTCACCGGAACACCGGAGGTTTTCGACGCAGGTCAAGCCGGTCTGGGGGACATCGTGCCTGCGCCCAGTTTCACCGATGACCAGTTGGTCTACCTCAGTTGGTCACAGCCGGGTGATGGGGGAGCGGGCGCTGCGGTCGGCCGGGCAACGCTCACGGTGGACGACGCCGGCGCACGCCTGACCGGTCTGGAGGAGATCTGGCGGCAGCAGCCGAAGGTGGAAGGCCGGGGCCACTTCTCCCAGCGACTGGCCTTCAGCCCCGATGGTGACTACCTGTTCGTGAGTTCGGGGGAGCGGCAGAAGATGGCTCCCGCCCAGGACCCCGACAGTGATCTCGGCAAGATCATCAGGATCCGACTGTCCGACGGCGCCGCCGAGCGATGGACGAT
>JAAYVP010000010.1 GCA_012517115.1 Brooklawnia sp.
CCAACGTCTTCTCAATGGCGATCGCCGGGCCATGGATAGGATACGGCGCCTATCGGCTGCTGCGTCGCTTCGGCTCGTCCGCCGCGATCTTCGCGGCCATGTTCTTCGCCAACCTCAGCACCTACTGCGTCACCTCGCTGCAGCTAGCGTTGGCCCACCCTGATCCGGTCTCGGGGTTCTGGGGCGCCGCCGCGAAGTTCCTGGGCATCTTCGCCATCACCCAGATCCCGTTGGCGATTGCCGAGGGATTCCTCGGAGTGCTGCTCTTCCGCTTCCTGGCCACCGTCGTCCGGCCGCAACTCGAAGCCCGCGGCATTCTCGACCCGGTTGTCTCAGCCACCGCGAAGGAGACCGCAGATGCCTAACAAGCACTCCCAAGCTTGGATCACTGTGGCACTCATTGCCGTGGTGGTCGCCATCTTCGCTACTTCGTTCATGCTTGCTCCCCGGCCCACAGAGGAAGACGCCGAAGCCTTCGCGGGCACCGATTCCGTGGTCACCCAGGTGATCGAGGACGAAGGCTACGAGCCCTGGTTCAGTCCGATCTTCGAGCCGGGATCGGGTGAGATCGAGTCGGGCCTGTTCGCTTTACAGGCGGCGTTGGGCGCCGGTCTCCTCGGGTTCGCTCTGGGCAATCTCCGGGGCCGCCACGTCGGGCGCCAGCAAGTCGGCGCGGCTCCCGAGCCGCAAGACAATCCCGCAGGCACCACAAGCTAGCCAGTGATGATCGCTCTCGACGAAGCCGCTTGGAGTTCGCCCTGGCGGCAACGGGGGGTCGGCGAGAAGCTGCTGCTCAGCATGGGGTTGCTTGCCACCGCCGTGACCGCACCGCCGTGGCCGCTGGCCGCTCCGCTGGTCGCCGCGGCGGCAGTCTTCGCCACTTTGGTGCTGGCTAAAATCCCGCCACGGGTGCTCGCCATCGGATTCGCTGCCCCGCTGACCTTCATCATCATCGGGGCAGCTACCGTGGCGGTCCAGGTCGGCAGTCCGACCGCCGACGTCTGGTGGCAGTTCGGACTACTGTCGATCAGCGAGCAATCGATCGGCAACGCCGTCAACGTGCTCGGACGCTCGGTTGCCGGCACCTTGTCGGTCTTACTGCTGGCCACCACCACGCCGATGGCGGACTTGCTCGGCTGGGCTCGCCGTCGTGGCGTTCCCGGCGCGTTGGTTGAGATCGCGTCGTTGATGTACCGGATACTGTTCGTCCTGCTTGATGTCGCCGTGACCATGCACGCCGCTCAAGTGGCTCGGCTTGGCGACGACCCGGCTGGCCGGAACCGGCTGGCGCGACGCCTGGAGACTGCCGCCAACACCATGGGGACGTTGCTGGTGCGTGCCTGGACCCGGGCTGCCCGGCTCACCGACGGACTCGAAGCCCGTGGTATCGACGGCGACCTGTTGCTGTTGGTCCGGCGCACGCCACTGTCAGTGCGTTTCGTGCTGGGCTCGCTGGGGCTGGTCGGCGGTATCTGGCTGGTCGTAGCCGCAAGCCAGGTGGCCTCATGACGCTGACTGCCACCGAACTGTTCGCGTCGTACCAGGGCACCGGGCCGGTGCTGCGCGACGCGTCCTGCGTCCTGCCGCGCGGCTCGCGGATTGCGCTGCTGGGCGCCAACGGGTCTGGAAAGACGACGCTGCTGCGTTGTCTGTCCGGCGCGCATCGGCCGGACTCGGGGCAGGTGCGGTTGGACGACCAGGTGTTGACCTATGACCGCCCGCACCTGCGGGCACATCGGCGTCAGGTGCAACTGGTGTTGCAAGACCCCGACGACCAACTCTTCTCGGCTGACGTCACCCAGGATGTCGCCTTCGGGCCACTGAACCTGGGACTGGATGAGTCCCAAGCTCGTGCCCGAGTTCGCGAAGCGCTCGACCTGCTGGGCATCACTCATCTGGCAGATCGCGCCACCCACCAACTGTCGCACGGCGAACGCAAACGGGTCACCATCGCCGGGGCGGTGGCGATGCGTCCCACGGTGCTGTTGCTTGACGAGCCGACCGCAGGCCTCGATCCGCACGGAGTGGCCGAAATGAGGGTCGCGCTCGACCGGCTGACCGCGCAAGGCACCACCATCGCCTTGGCCACCCACGACATCGACTTCGCGCTCTCGTGGGCCGAGCAGGCCGCGGTGGTCGTCGACGGCGGCGTCCGCCAGGGCCCGATCGCCACCATGCTCCGAGATGCGGCATTGTTGGACGCGGCCCGGCTGCGCCAACCGTGGCAGCTGGAACTCGCAGTCCGACTCGGCTTGGCATCCAGGGCCTGGTCGATGGATGAGCTGGTAGCCGCGCTGGGTGGACCCGCTACTTGTGACAGGCCCACTGCGTGACTGGACGGGCAGGCACCCAGCCGTGGAATCGGCCCAGCGGCTCGGCGGTCTCGATGCTCAGTCTGGCGAGCGAGCCGCCGTGGCTGCGGTACCGTTCCGCGAGCAGCGCTTCGGTTTCGAGGGTGACACCATGCGCGACCACCCGTCCCCCCGGACGCAGCGCCGCCCAGCAAGCGTCCAGCACCTCATCGGTCACTCCCCCGCCGAGGAAGACCGCATCAGGGCTCGGTAGCGCTGCCAGTGCGTCGGACGCCGCACCTTCGATGATCCGGACGCGGCCCGGCGTCCACCGTTCGACATTTCGGCGAGCCCGGGCAGCGCGCTCAGGGTTGCGCTCGAGCCCAATCGCCTGCGCCCCGGACGCGGCCCGGCACCATTCGATGGCCATGGCACCCGAGCCGGTGCCGATATCCCACAACAACTCGCGGGCGGCCGGACGCAGGAAGGCGAACGCGGTGGCTCGCTGGTGTCGCTTGGTGATCAGACCGTCGTGTTCGAACGCCTCATCAGGCAGCCCGGGAAGCAGGCTTCGCTCAACCAGTTCGCCGGGGCCGGGCAAGATGGGCGCATCATTCACTCGGCCGAGGCTACACAATGAGCATCCGGGAGGAGCAAGATGAGCGAGTTTGTGCGGGGCACGGTCGTGCTGGTGGGCGGCGGGCCCGGGGATCCCGACCTGCTGACGCTCGGCGGATTGCGCGCGGTGCGCGCGGCCGATGTCATCGCCTACGACCGGCTGGCGCCGCTCGAGGTGCTCGCCGAAGCCAAGCCGGGTGCCGAACTGATCGACGTCGGCAAGATTCCGCGGGGCCGGCAAACCCCGCAAGATCAGATCAACCAGTTGCTGATCTCGCACGCACAGGCCGGCCGACTGGTGGTGCGGCTGAAGGGTGGCGACAACTACCTGTTCGGACGCGGCGGCGAGGAGGCGCTTGCGTGTTCGGCTGCCGGGGTGGGTGTGCAGGTCATCCCGGGGGTCAGTTCGGCGCTGGCTGCTCCGGCACTGGCGGGCATCCCGGTCACCCATCGCGGCTTGTCGCAGGGCGTCACCATCGTCAGCGGGCATGTGCCCCCGACGGACGACCGCTCGGAGTTGGACTGGGCGGCGATCGCCCGGACGCGGACCACGCTGGTGATCTTGATGGGGGTGAAGTATCTGCCCGAGATCGTCACAGCGCTGCTTGCGGCGGGGCTGGACGCTGCGACACCCGCTGCCATCGTGATCTCGGCCGGTTCGCCACAGATGCGGGTGCTGCGGGCCCCGGTTTCCCGGATCGCAGCGGTGGCGATGGACGCCGGAGTCGAGCCACCGGCCATCACCGTGATCGGGGCGGTCGCTGACCTGGAGTTGGGGTCATGAGTGGCCGCCTCGCGGACGGCTCAGTGCTGGTCGACGAGCCAGGCGACCGCGTCCGCGGTGCTGCTCACCTCACCGACGCCGTCGGGCGTCGGTGGCCGGTCGACCATGATCACGGGCAAACCCAGTTCGCGGGCGGCGTCCAGCTTCGCCGACGTGGGGGCTCCCCCGGAGTTCTTGCTCACCAGCACCGCGACCTGCGCACGGCGCAGCAGGTCGAGTTCACCGGCGAGCGTGAATGGGCCGCGGGACTCGATGACGTGCCAACCGGCGGGAACCGGGTCGCCTTGCCATTCGGCGACCCGGGCCACCACGTCGGTCAGCTCCCGGTAGGCAAGCAGCGACTGGCGTCCGACTGTGAGCAGGACGCGGCCACCCATCCGGGCTGCGGCCACCGCGGCCTGGCCATGGTCGGCCACCCAGATCCATCGGGACGCGTCGGGATGGGTTCGCCAACCCGGACGGTTGAAGCGCAGCAGCGGAATGCCGGTCAACGCACATGCCTCGGCGGCGTTGCTGGTTATCTGGGCGGCGAAGGGGTGCGTCGCATCCACTACAGCAGTCACCCGGGCGGCACGCAGGTAACGTGCCAGGCCGTCGACCCCGCCGAAACCGCCTACCCGGGACGCCGCACCGCCGCGTGCCTGCCGGGTGCGTCCGGCCACCGACTCGACCACCTCGAAACCCGCCGCCGTGAACGCGTCGGCCAATTGGCGCGCATCGACGGTGCCACCCAGCAGCAAAACTCGCACCCCCTCACCCTATTGGAGCAGCGATGACCGGCATCCTGATCGCAGGTACCTCGTCCGACGCCGGCAAGTCGCTGGTGGTGACGGGCATCTGCCGGGCACTGCGCAGGCGGGGCATCGATGTGGCTCCGTTCAAGGCGCAGAACATGTCGAACAATTCGATGGTCTGCGCAGACGGCTCCGAGATCGGCAGGGCACAGTACCTGCAAGCGCAGGCAGCCGGTGTGGAGCCCAGCAGTCTGCTGAACCCGGTGCTGCTGAAGCCGGGCACCGATCGGCGGTCGTTCGTGATCCTGCGGGGACGCCCGGGCGGCACGCTGGAGTCGGGTGAGTACACCAACGGCCGACAGCACCTGGCTCAAGCCGCGTTCGCCGCCTACCAGGAGCTGGCCGCCCGCCACGAACTGGTGGTCATCGAAGGCGCCGGGTCACCCGCCGAGATCAACCTGCGTGCCGGCGATTACGTGAACATGGGCTTGGCAAGGCGGTTCGGTTTGCCAGTCGTGGTGGTGGGCGACATCGACCGGGGCGGTGTGCTGGCCAGCATCTTCGGCACCTGGGGGCTGGTCAGCGACGCCGACAGAGCCCTGTTGGCCGGCTACATCATCAACAAGTTCCGCGGCGACGAAGCGATCCTCACCCCCGGGCTGACCGAGCTGACTGCCCGCACCAGCCTGGAGAACCTGGGCGTGCTGCCGTGGCTGCCCGGTGTCTGGCTTGATGGCGAGGACGCGTTGCAGGTCGACCGTTGGCGGGCCGAGCAGCCGACAGTCGCCGGCGAAGTGTTGCGGGTGGCGGTGATCCGGTTCCCGCGCATCTCGAACGCCACCGATGTCGAAGCCCTCGCGCACACCCCGGGCGTCGACGTGCAGGTCACCGATGATCCCAAGCTGGCCAGGGACGCAGATCTGCTCGTGCTGCCCGGCTCCCGATCAACCGTCAGCGACCTGTCATGGTTGCGCAGCCGCGGACTCGACCAGGTGGTCGCCGAACGCCATGCAGCCTCCCGACCGGTGCTGGGTGTGTGCGGCGGCTATCAGATGCTCGCCGAGGTCATCGCCGACGACATCGAATCGGGGGCCGGACGCGTCCCTGGGCTCGGGGTGCTGCCCGTCGAGGTGCGCTTCGATGCCGCCAAGACGACTACCCAGACCACCGTGCAATGGCACGGCCACGATGTCTTCGGCTACGAAATCCACCACGGCAGCTGCACACCGACCGCCCCAGCCGAGCCCTTCCTCGACGGCTGGCGCAACGGCGCCAGTTTCGGGACTATGCTGCACGGCAGTCTGGAGAACGACGGGTTCCGGGCTGCCTTCCTCACCGAAATCGCTGAACTCGCCGGCAGTCCGTGGCGTCCCGACCCGAATGCCACCGGGTACGGGGCCGCTCGGGAGGCCATGATCGAAACCCTCGCCGACGCCGTGGAGCGGCACGTCGATCTCGACCGTCTGCTGGAACTCGCCCGCTCCGGTCCAAGGCCGGCCACCGTCGCAGCCGCGCCGATCACCCGCCCAACGAACAGACCGCCACTGTTGATCGTCCACACCGGCGACGGCAAGGGGAAGACCACCGCGGCGCTGGGAATGGGCCTGCGTGCCTGGGCGCAAGGCTGGTCGATCGGGATTCATCAGTTCATCAAGGCGCCGACCTGGCCGATCGGTGAGCGCCTGGCCTATCAAGCCCTCGCCACCACGTATGCCCGAACCGGGCAGGGTGGGCCGATCGAATGGCACAGCCTCGGCGCGGGACGCACCACCACCCGCGCCGGCGCCACTCGTGACCATGCCGGTCTGGCCCGCGCGGGCTGGCGGCTGGTCGCTGAGCAACTGACCACCGAAGTCCACGACCTATACATCCTGGATGAGTTCTGCCACGCCCTGCACAAGGGTTGGCTCGATATCGATGAGGTGGTTGAGGTGTTGGCTAACCGGCCCGGCCATCAGCATGTGGTGATCACCGGTCGCAACGCGCCCGCCGAGTTGCTGGCGATAGCCGACCTGGCCAGCGATGTCCGGAAGCTGAAACATCCCTTCGACCAGGGCATCAAGGGCCAAGCCGGGATCGAGTGGTGATGGTGACCCCACGTCTGGTGCTGGCTGCGGCCAACTCCTCGGCCGGTAAGACCACCATCAGCATCGGCTTGATGGCCGCTCTCGCCGCCCGCGGCTTGCGCGTCGCCCCATTCAAGGTCGGCCCCGACTACATCGACCCCGGCTACCACGCCCTGGCGACTGGCCTGCCGGGCCGCAACCTGGACGCCTGGCTGTGCGGCGCCGGACGCATCGCCCCGCTGCTCGCCCATGGCGCCGCGAACGCCGACATCGCCGTGGTCGAGGGGGTGATGGGCCTGTTGGACGGCCGGCTCGGCACCACCGAAGGCCGCCGCGGTTTCGGGTCGACCGCGCACATCGCAACCCTGCTAGACGCCCCGGTCGTGCTGGTGCTCGACTGCTCGGGCGTGTCGCGAACGTTGGCGGCGACTGCTCTCGGTCTGGCTCGTCACCCGGATGCCCCACGCGTGGCCGGGGTGATCCTGAACAAGGCTGGTTCGTCGCGGGCGGTCGACGAGCTGCGGGACGCGTTCGACCAGATCGGGTTACCAGTGCTGGGCGCGGTGCCGCGTGACCGTGACTTGCTGGTGCCGTCCCGGCATCTCGGCCTGATACCGGCCGCCGAACGAGACCAAGCCCGAGAGATGATCGACGCAGCTGCCGCGTTGGTCTCGGCGAACGTCGACCTGGAGGCGGTGCTGGCCATCGCAGGCCGCGCCGGGCCGCTGGCCGGGCAGCGTTGGCGTCCCGAAGCCGAAGTGACCAGGGTGCCGGGGCGACCCCGCATCGCCGTCGCGGGCGGCCGGGCGTTCACGTTCCGCTATGCGGAGACCACCGAACTGCTGCTGGCGGCGGGCTGCCAGGTGGCCGAGTTCGATCCGCTGACCGACCCGGCGTTGCCGGAAGGCACCTGCGGCCTTTACCTCGGCGGCGGCTTCCCGGAGGTCTACGCCGATGAGTTGGCCGCAAACCGGCCCTTGCTGGCCGAGGTCCGCGCAGCTGTCTCGGCCGGGCTGCCCACCATCGCCGAATGCGCCGGCCTGCTCTACCTGTGCCGCAGCCTTGATGGCATCGACATGGCCGGCGTCTTGCCGCTGGACGCGCAGTTCTCGCCCCGGCTCACCCTCGGTTACCGAACCCTGACCGCCGGGGCCGATTCGGTGGTCACCCGGGCCGGCGAACTGGTGCGTTCCCACGAGTTTCACCGCACCACCACGCGTCCCACCCCGGGGGCCGTGCCGCAGCCCGCTGCCTGGTTGGTCGACGGATCGCAAGCCGAAGGAGTAGTCGGCCCCCAACTGCTGGCCTCGTATCAACATGTTCACTGGGCCGGGCACCCACATTTGGCGCAACGCTTCGCGCAGGCCGCGGCGGGCTTCGGCGACTCGGCCACCACCTGGCGCTCCCCGACCGGGCTTCGCCCCACGCCGGCTCCCGATCTGCGACATCACGGGGACGCCCAAACCCGCGCGGGCCTGGTCGACCTCGCGGTCAACGTGCACCCGGCGCCGGCTTGGCTGCTGGCCGAACTCACCCGTGACCCCCGCAGCTGGCAGGCCTACCCCGACGCCACCGCCGCCCGGCACGCGCTCGCCGGTCGCTACCATCTGGAGCCAGCCCAAGTCTTGCCCACTGCCGGGGCTGCGGACGCCTTCACCCTCATCGCACGCACCTTTCCGGGCCGCAGCGTGATCATCGTCCATCCGCAGTTCACTGAACCCGAACTAGCGTGGCGACTGAGCGAACACCAGGTCCGGCGTCTGCTGCTGCGTCCCGATGAAGGGTTCGCCCTGGACGCCGCCCGGGTCGGCGCCCAGGCTGACCTGATTGTGATCGGCAACCCGACGAACCCGACCGGGGTTCTGCACCCGGCCGCGGAGATCAGGAAGCTGCTGCGTCCCGGCCGCATCGTGGTGGTAGACGAAGCATTCATGGACTTCGTGCCCGGCGAGACCCAGTCGCTGTTGGCCGGCGACCTGACCGGCATCCTGGTGACTCGCTCCCTGACCAAGCTATGGGGCATCGCCGGGCTCCGGGCTGGGTTCGTAGCCGGCGACGCGTCCCTGGTCACCGAACTCGCTGCCCACCAGGAGCCTTGGGCGGTCTCCACCCCGGCGTTGGACGCGATGGTCGCGACCAGTACTCGCCGGGCCGGTGCCGCGGCGGCCAGAGTGGTCGAGCAGGTGGCGGCCGATCGGGCCGTGCTGGTGAACTCGCTGACTGCTCTTGGGTTTCCGGTCGCCGGTGACCCGCAGACCCCGTTCGTACTGGTCGACACGTCGAGTATCGGCCCGGGTAGCGTCCACGATGAGTTGGCCGATGCCGGGTTCGCGGTGCGGCGCTGCGACAGTTTCCCGGGGCTCGGCCCCAGCTGGATCAGGCTCGCAGTGAAGGACGCCCAGACCAGCGTCGCGGTAGCGAACTGTCTGGCGGGGCTGCGCTGAGTCGGGCTGCACCCTCAAGGTCGATCAGGGCCCGGAGTCGCTGGGCCGGTTCTGGATGGTCGGTAAAGATGCAGAAAGGGCCCGGCCATGAGACCGGGCCCTTTCTCTCGTGACTTTGGGGTTCTCGTCGTGACTTTGGGGTCAGCGGATGACGGTGATGTTCGCCGCCTGCAGGCCCTTCGGGCCCTGCTGAACCTCGTAAGAGACCTTGTCGCCCTCATTCAGTGAACGGAACCCGGTGGCATTGATGGCCGAGAAATGGGCGAACACGTCAGCCGAGCCATCGTCAGGAGCGATGAAACCGTAGCCCTTGTCGCCGTTAAACCACTTGACGGTACCGGTAGCCAAAATGTCTTCTCCTCTACTAAGAAGCGGAGCAGCCGCGGTCGCGGTGCTCGGTGGTGCAGCTGCAATGAACGCTTCCCGTAAGGACTACCACCGTTGGGAACCAACGGATTCACCTAACCAGCAAAAGCCAATTCAAACAACTTCCCGGCCAACCTACTCGCAGGCGGAGGCAAAACACAATCCGGAGTTCGGCGCTCATCACCGGCGGCATGCGCACCGCAGCGGTGCCGATCGAACACCCCAGCGTCCACCGTCAACGTGTCGGCCTGGTGTGCCGGTCGTTCGCAGCGCGCCCGCCGAGGCCAGGAACAACGCAGTCACCAGCGAGAGGCTACGTCCGAGTAGCGCAGCCGCCCAACACAATCCACCTACTCTCAGCCTGATCGCAGTCGGCATCACGATCATGGCAGCCTGAACGACATCGCTGGCTCAGGCCGGCCGCATCCACATCGTGGTCAGTGCCGGCATGGTGAGCTGCACCGAGGCCGGATAATCGCCTTCTGGTTCGTCATTCGCGACCGTCGCTAGGCGGAACCCCTGAGGCTCACCGGAATCGTGGTAGCGTCCGGAGTTCGTGTTCAAGATCACTTCCCAGTCACCGCCGAATGGGACGCCGATCTGGAGTTCCCGCGTCGTCGGGCCAAAGTTCGCCACGCACCCCAGCGAGGAGCCATCCGTCCCAGTACGAACAAACGCGAAGACACAGGGCTCCTCGGGGCCGACCCCCAGCCAGGCGAAGGCCTCCGGATCGTTGTCGTTGCTCCACAACGCCGGGGCCTGGCGGTACAGGTGATTCAGGTCGCCGACCAACGCCTGCACGCCCGCATGGTCACGCTGGGCCAGCAGATCCCAGTCCAGTTCCGCGTGCGCATTCCACTCGCGGGGCAGGGCAAGTTCATCCCCCATGAACAGCAGCTTCTTACCGGGGTAGGCCCACATGAAGGCGAAGTAGGCGCGCAGGCCAGCGAACTTCTCATGCCGGTAGCCCGGCATCTTCGCCACCAAGGACCCTTTGCCGTGCACCACTTCGTCGTGGCTAAGGGGTAGCACGTATTTCTCCGACCACGCGTACTCCAGCGTGTGGGCTAGTTGTTCGCGGTGCCAGTGTCGGTCGTTCAGTTCGTGGCCCAGGTAGTCGAGGGTGTCGTGCATCCAGCCCATGTTCCATTTCAGGCCGAAACCCAATCCCCAGTCACCGGTCGAGCGGGTGATACCAGGCCAGGCGGTAGATTCCTCTGCGATCATGACCGCACCTGGCACGCGGGCCGACACGGTGTGGTTCATCTCCTGGAGGAACCAGACGGCCTCCAAGTTCTCGTTTCCGCCGTACCGATTTGGGAACCAGTTGCCGTAGGGGCGAGCGTAGTCGAGGTAAAGCATCGAGCTGACCGCATCGACCCGCAGCCCGTCGGCGTGGAACTCCAGCAACCAGTAGAGGGCGTTCGCATACAAGAAGTTGCGCACCTCGGGACGGCCGAAGTTGAAGATATACGTCTGCCACTCGGGATGCCAGCCCCGCCAAGGCTCGGGATCCTCGTAGAGCGGGGTGCCGTCGAATTGGCCCAGCGACCACTGGTCGACGGCGAAGTGGGCGGGCACCCAGTCGAGGATCACCCCGATGCCTGCCTGATGGAGCCGGTCGATCAGCCGTCGCAGCCCATCCGGGTCGCCCCGACGCGAGTCGGGGGCGTAGTAGGAGGTCAGCTGGTAACCCCAAGAACCCTCATAGGGGTGCTGCATGACCGGCATCAGTTCGACGTGGGTGAACCCCAAGTGGCTGAGGTAGCCAGGCAGGCTCTCGGCGAGTTCGTTCCACCCCTGCCCAGCGCGCCACGAGCCGACATGCAGCTCATAGATAGACATCGCAGAGGTCTCGGGCCGCCGACTGGACCGCCCGTCCATCCACCAACCGTCACCCCACGTGTAATGCGATTCCTCAACGACCGAATAGGCTCCCGGGCCTGTCTCGGCCCGGAAGGCATACGGGTCGGCCTTGTCGCGCCACACGCCGTCGGCTCCAAGAACTTGGAACTGATAGGCCATGCCGGGGCCGACTCCGGGAATGAACAGCTCCCATACTCCCGATGCACCGAGCTTGCGCATCGGCAGTTGCGCCGCCAACCGCGGCCCGGACGCCGGAGCCACGCGCACCCCCCGGGCGGCGGGCGCCCAGACCGAGAACGCGGTGCCATGCACGCCGTCAATTTCGCGCACGTGGGCCCCCAGCTTCGTCCAGGCAAGCTCGTGGCGTCCCTCGCTCATCAGGTGCAGGTCGACATCGCTGAGCGTGGGCTCGAAACGGTACGGGTCTTGCTGGACGACGACCTCGTCCCAGTATTCGGTGACCAATTGGTAATCGGGTACCGTCAGGCCCGGCAAGGTGCCGGACCACACGTCGAGGTACTCACGTTCCAGACGGGTCTCACCCCATGTTCCCTGGGCGACAACTCCGGTGGCATGACCGTCAAGGACGCGAAGGCTCACCCGGCCGTCGTGGATGTGCGGCCCCAAGATCACATGGGGGTCGTCATGGTCGCCGCGGCAGACCCGGGATAGCTCGCGCATTTCGTCGACCTCGCGGTCGGGTGATGTCATGGTGCTCCTAGCGGCATGAGTGGGCGTCGTCGCCCAGCGCATTCGGCCCGCTCAGGTGGACGGGTGGGCACGATCCCGGGCGTCAGGCCTTGTACCACCGTCCGATCATATCGGCGGTCACCCTCAATGTAGTCAATGACTGTGCAAGACGAAGCCACGGGTTCTGCTGGCGCTTACCCGGTTCGGGCGTGACACAGTTCCTTCTGTTCTAGCAGCGCTCCGCCAGTTGACGGGTCGCGTAAGCGGCCGCAAGGCACCGCGCTGGGCCGGACGAAGGAACCTAGTCACGCGTCGGCGTCGCGGTGGCGGCGGCGCGAGGTCCAGTTACGTGCTGAAGCGCTGGTTAGCGAGTGGATGATGAGGATCTGCACGGTCATGTCGACCAGGGTCGGCAGGCTCGGTACCTGCGCCACCAGGTACTGGGAGAATTCAGTCACCAGGGAGACGCTTGTCAGCACGATGATGAGCTGGCGGGCTCTGTTGTGCCCTCGGAAGACGAACCACGCCAGCAACGCAGACAACAACGTGGTAATCAGTTGACCCACGACCAGCATCGCCATGAACGCTTCGCGCTCGACGGCATCGATGCTGGCAGGAATTGTGTAGGCGCCCTCTTGAATGCCGATCATCGTCGATGACAGCACCGAGAGCAGGATCAGGACGCTCGCAATCCCCACTGAGACCGGCCGGCGCCCGATGTCGGTGGCCAGTGCGCCCGCCGAGCCGGGCAGCTTCCGTTCGACTCTGGTCGCGCCTCTCCGGTTAGGCAGCTGCACCGAACGCACATCGACGATGGGCAACATGCCATCCGTCTCGATCTGGTCCCCACCCCCGTTGCGGGCGTGGTAGCCCGACGTGTAGTCGGTCATCTTCTCGACCGTGACACCTGGCAGAGCCTTGACGATGGAAGCCACGATGTAATCGCGTTCTGCGTCGGTGTCGGAGTCAATCTTGTGGGTGACCTGCAAGGTGAACAAAGACAATCCGACTGCACGATCGTATGTGCCGGCGGCCAACCATTCGACACGACGTCCCCCGGGCAACAGCCAAGTGTCTGGGCACGGCCAGAAGCGGACGTGGTGGCGCCGCGCGGGACTGCCCCGATCCTCCTGCTGATAGGCGAATTCCTGGGGTCGGCCGAAGACGAGCAGTGGACTGACCGGCGCACGCTGGTAGCTGCGTCTGGTCACCGAGGCGGCGACGATCCGCAGGGCCGAACCCAAGTTGATCGGGTCAGCTGGTGTCCACCCAGCCGATTGCATGGCAAATCGAATCTGATCGCCGCTGCCGAGCAGCGCCAGATTGATGGGATCGCCGAGCAGTCCGTCGCTGGTGCGGGCCCGCCCGATGAAATAGTCGGGCACATAGATGGCGGCCAGGATGCGGTTGAAACGGGGCAACGCGAGATAGGCCAGCACTGCCCACAGTGCCACCAAGTAGACCAACGCCGCGAGGGTGTCCCAACCAAGACCGTGTCGGGCGATAGAGCGCAGTGTCTTGCGGGCCACCACCACCGCGAAGAGCGCTGTTGAGATTGTCGCCACCCCGAACGCGAGATTCTCGAACAGGGCCCCCTTCCGCGGTCCAGCAGTGACCATGCTCCCCATACCCGAAAGGGTAGCTGGGCGCCAGCTATTGAGACGACAGACGACTGACCCACGCAGGCGGCCTGATGATCAGGGCCGCATGCATGTGAGGTCGACCCCCGCGGCCCGGCTGAGCCCGACCACGTCGTGTCCAGCCGATCTGGCCAATGCGATTACCTCCGACCCAATCAAGCCGGTGGCCCCAGCGACTGCTATCCGCTTCCTGTCTGACACCTTCCCAGTGTCCGCTTGAGAACTCGCCCATCCACGCCCTAACATTATTTACACCAATGGGTTGTATTAATTGAGGAGGCGCGGTGAGTTCCCCGAACAAAGCACCAAGCCTGGCCAACCTGCCGCAGGTCAGTGGTCTGCAGGTGGTGGTGCGACAGGAGACACCTTTCCTGCCGAAGGTCGCGTTCGCCCTGATCACCCTGGCGTCCCTTGCCGGAGCGACACTCACCGGTACCCTGGCTGGGCTCACCGGTTTCGGGCTCGTCGCCCGGTGGCTCAGCCTATGGGCGGTTGGGTTGGCCGGCGGCTTCGCCGTCTGGCGGGTCTTCTACCTTCGCGACTTTGACCCCGAAGCCGCGCAAGATGCCGTCACCGCGCTGAACACCACCGCCCTGGCCCGAGCCGCACGAGTGGGACGCGTCCTGGCGCCCGTCGTCCTGTTGGGCGTCACCGGTCCCCTCGCGACGACCTACCTCACACCGCAGCCTCTGTTGCGTTGGGGCCTGGTGGTGCTGCTGGTCGGGTTAGCCACCTGCCTGCTGGCGGGAATCGACCGGCGCCCGGCTGGGTTGGCCGCGACACTGTTCAGTTTCGGCGCAGTGGCCGCCTGGGCGTACGCGGATGCCGGGATGGGCTGGCAAGGTTGGGTCCGCTTGGGGCATTTGAGTGCGTTCACGCTGTGGCTCGGTGGCGCGGTCTGGAACATCTGGGTCGCGATGCCCGCCGGCCGGCAGCATCCGAACGTGGACGCGGTTCTGGCGGGCGCCCACCAACTTGACCGGTTCCGCTGGGTCGTCCGCTTTGCCCTGCCCACCATCATCATCACCGGCCTGATCATGGCCGGCGTCTATCGGTTGCTGCCGCTGGAGTGGTGGCTGGGGTTCCCCGGCGTCCTGATCCCGGGCAAGGTGCTCGCGATCATCGCGCTGGTCGTGGTCTTCATCACCTGCCCGCTGTTCCGGCACTGCTCCCCGGTCCAAGGAGTCTGCAACGTGGACGACCTGCAGGAAGAGCGCGCCGATGTCGCCCACTGAAACCGATCCTGCGTCGTCCGCAGGCCATCCGCGGCCTGCCAGCCCAGCACCAGCCGCGGACGCCGCTACGGTCACGCTCCTGGACAACCGGGCCACCCCCTGCGCGGTTGGGCTGATCCGGGCCGCCCGGCTGATGAAGACGCTAGCGCCCGGCGACGTGCTGGAAATCCTCAGCCGTGACCGGTTCGCCCCGATGGAGGTTCCGCTGTGGGCCGAAACCGACGGCCATGTCGTGGAACTCAAAGAGCAGGTCGGCACTTGGCCCCGGGTCCACTGGCGGTTCCGAATCAGGCACGGACAGAACTGACACCGCCCAACCGCTGCAATGCCTCTGCAATGTCCGCCCTGCGGGGCGGCCCGACGATACGCTGCCGCACCGCACCGTGTGGGTCGAGCACCAGCACGGTCGGAGTGCGAGTGACACCGAACTCTCGGACCAGGTCGAGCCGGGTCTCGGCGTCTACGTCGATGTGGGCCAACCTAGACGAGTCGGTGCCGCTGTTGGCCGCCGACGTGAACTCACTGAGCAACCTGTGCGTAGCCCGGCAAGGCGCACAGACCCTGGCGGAGAACTGGACGAACGTTGCCTCGCTGCCCAAGTCAGCACCAAGTGATTCAGTGTCCAGTCGCCGCTCTTGCGGATGGGCGTCGGCGCCCCGCCGCGGCTCACGGACGCGTCCGTCGGTGCGGCTACGGTAACCACCAATAATCAACGCCAGCACCACGACGACACCGACGACGTAGAGACCGATCACGATCGGGACCCACTCTTGCCGGGCCGAGTGCCGATCACCCGGCGACCCAGCAGGTAGAGCTCGCAACCGACGCAGAAATCGAACCCGGCATTCAGCAGCGCGGCAAGCAGCGCCACACCGACCGCCGTGTAAAAGACGGCATCGGCGCCGACCAGTAGCCCGACAACACCGATGACGGCGAATAAGAGGCCCACCGCCTGGGCGAAGCGCGGCGGCCCGGCGTCCTCGAACGCGGCTGGCGGCCCGATGCGAGGCCTGACCAACTTCCGGAAGAGCCAGCCGTAGGGCTGGTATCGCACACCCAGCAGGGTGCCGGCAGCGAAAGCGAGCAGTTGGATGGCCAGCAGCGGCAACCCCCAGCCGGGACCGAGGATCAAGGCTGCGGCAAGCACTACCGAGGTGACGCCGGCCGCGAAGCGGAGCCCTCGGGGATCAATGACATCGCCGGCCCCGGCGACGGCAGCGGATGGGGCGGTTGACATGGAGCGGTCCTCCAGGACAGAAGAGAGTCGGGTGGGGGCTCATGGTTGCGATCTGAAGCAGGTCTGGTGACTAGCGTTGAGAAGAACTGCGCCGAGACGACCACCGCACTTAGCACGCAAAGCGGCGATCAGGACGCGCCGTCAAACTTCAGCCGCGACAACACATTCGCAGGCAGCGACACGCCAGCATGACTGTGACCTGACCTGACCGAAACATGCGTGAAACGCTAGCACACTCAATTAGTACTGCCTAAGTTGGTCTACAGGGAAGCCGCGTTCGCGGCATCTGGACGGTGACCGGATTGAGCGACCCCCGAGGTTCCGACAACGGCAAGGAGGGTTCAGCCCATGGCGGTCGATCGTCCACCCGGCGACGAGCAGCAAGCCCCCCGCGTCCAGTTCGACCACGTGACCAAACACTATCCGGGCGCCGGCGGCCAACCAGTCGCCGCCGTGGTCGACGTCAGCCTTGAGATCGCAGCGGGACGCATCACCGTCTTGGTCGGCTCTTCCGGGTCGGGGAAGACCACCCTGTTGCGTTGCGTGAACCGGATGGTCACCCCCACCAGCGGCCGCGTCCTGATCGACGGCGAAGACATCGCCGCCCGCGATGCCGTCCAACTACGCCGGACGATCGGCTACGTAATGCAAGAGTCCGGCTTGCTGCCGCACCGCAGGGTCATCGACAACATCGTCACGGTGCCCCGCCTGAACGGTCTGCCGAAGCGGGACGCCCGCGACCGTGGGCTGGCGATGATGAACCTGGTGGGTCTGGATGTCGGCCTGGCCACCCGGTATCCGGACGAGTTGTCGGGCGGACAACGGCAACGTGTCGGGGTGGCCCGAGCGCTGGCGGCCGGTCCGAGACTGTTGCTGATGGACGAGCCGTTCGGCGCGGTCGACCCGATCGTCCGGGCGGACTTGCAGACGGAGTTGCGCACCATGCAGGCCGAACTGGCCTGCACCATCATCTTCGTCACTCACGACATCTCCGAGGCCCTCATCCTCGGCGACCATGTGGTGATCCTCGCCGAAGCCGGACGCATCGCCCAGCAAGGCAGCGGCGTTGACCTATTGGCGCACCCGGCAGACGAGTTCGTCGCCGCCTTCCTCGGAGTCGACACCGAACGGGAACTGCACGTTCGAGACCTAGCCGGTGCCAGGTTAGTGATAGACGCAGCGGGCCGTCCGATCGGACGATTGGGTGACGCACCCCAGCCAGGGGAGATCTCGCAGTGAACTGGCTGACGAACAACCTGCCAGCGATCTGGACCGCGCTGATGGCGCACCTCGCCTTGTCGCTGCCGCCGATAGCGGCCAGCTTCCTCATCTCGCTGCCGCTGGGCTGGGCCGCCCAGCGCTATCGGTGGCTCCGGTTCCCACTGGTCACCGGATTATCGCTGATCTACGCGATCCCCTCTTTGCCGCTGCTGATCGTCTTGCCGCTGATCCTCGGCACCACGGTGCGCTCGCCGGTCAATGTGGTTGTTGCCCTAACGTTCTACGGCATCGCCCTGATGGTGCGATCGGTGGCCGACGCATTGGACGCGGTGCCCCGCGATGCTGTCACCTCCGCCACCGCCATGGGCTATTCCCCGCTGCGACAATTCTTCGCGGTCGAACTGCCGCTGGCCGGGCCCGGCCTGCTCGCCGGGTTGCGGGTGGTTGCGGTGAGCACGATGGCGCTGGTCACAGTGAGCGCGGTGCTCGGCGTGCACAGCCTGGGCGCGCTGTTCACCGACGGATTCCAGCGGGGCATCATCGCCGAGGTGGTCACCGGCATAGTTGGCACGGTGGCGCTTGCCTTGCTGGTTGACCGGGCGCTGGTGGCCATCGGCTGGGTATCGATGCCGTGGTTGCGCGTCCGATCCGCACAGTCCGAAACGGGGGGTTCGGCATGAACTACCTTACCGAGGCGCTGGCCTGGATCGCCGATCCGGCCAACCAGTCCGGACCGAACGGGATTCTGGCCAGGTTGGCCGAGCACCTGCTGTACACACTGATCGCTACCGGAGGTGCCGCCTTGTTGGCTATTCCGATCGGCTACGCGATCGGACACACCGGACGCGGCAGCGGTCTAGTGGTCGGGGCCACCGGGGCTGCTCGGGCCTTGCCAACCCTGGGAGTGCTCACGTTGATCGCTCTGTTGGCTGGGATAGGGATCGGCGCCCCGCTGATCGCTTTGGGGGTGCTTGCTGCCCCGTCCATCCTGGCTGGCGCCTACTCCGGTGTGCAGGCGGTCGAGCCGAGCACGGTGGACGCCGCGCGGGCGATCGGCATGAGCGAATGGCAGGTGCTGTGGCGTGTGGAGATCCCGCTGGGGCTCCCGCAACTGATCGGCGGCCTGCGTTCGGCCGTCCTGCAGGTGATGGCGACGGCCACGCTGGTTGCGTATGTGGGAGGCGGTGGTCTCGGACGTTTCCTGTTCCTCGGCCTCAAGACGCAGGACTACCCACAGATGCTTGCCGCATCGCTGCTGGTGGTCGCCCTGGCGGTCGTCTGCGAGGGCTTGTTCGAGGTGTCGGTCCGGGTGAGCTTGGCCCGGAAGGCTGCGCGGTCTCGGTCCCCACAGTTGATCGGCGGCTAGGGTGAACGGAGAGACTGATCCCCTCTTTCTCGAAAGAAGGAACACTATGCTCAAGCGAATTCTCGCCTTACTAGCTGCGGGCGCCGTGACCCTTGGTTTGTCGGCCTGTGGCAGTGCCGACCCGGTCGGCTCGTCCAGCACCCAAACCCCCGGCACCACTGGATCGCTCGTGATCGGCTCACAGCAGTACTACTCGAACGAGATCATCGCCGAACTCTATGCGCAAGCACTGGAGGCCGACGGATACCAGGTGACCCGCGAATACCAGATCGGCCAGCGCGAGGTTTATCTACCCGAGATGGCAGCAGGTCGCATCGACCTGCTGCCCGAGTACAACGGCAATCTGCTGCAGTTCTACGACAAGCAGACCACTGCCCGCACTCCAGCAGAGGTCACTGCCGCGTTGGCCGATGTGCTACCCGCCGGGCTACGTCCGCTCGACATGGCAGAGGCAACCGACCAGGATTCCTATACCGTCACGCGGGCTACCGCTGACGAGTACGGCCTGGTCGAGATCGGCGACTTGGCCAACCTGCCACAGCCGGTGAAGATCGGTGCCAACTCTGAGTTCGCTACCCGCCCCTATGGCATCCCTGGGCTGCGGGACGTCTACGGCGTCGAGGGTGTGGTCTTCCCGATTGAGGACTCCGGCTCGGCGCTGACCGTCAAGGCGTTGGTCGACGGCGATGTGCAGGTCGCCGACATCTACACCGCCAGCCCCGCCATCGAGATCAATAACCTTGTCAGCCTGGCCGATCCGAAAGCGCTGATCTTGCCGCAGAATATCGTGCCGATCGTCTCCGACGCCGTGGATGCGCAGGCTGCCGACGTCATCAACGCGGTCACCGCCGAGTTAGGGATGGCCGATCTGATCGCGATGAACACCAGAAGCGTCAACGAACAACTCAGCTCGTCCCAGATCGCCACCGATTGGCTGCGGGCAAAGGGATTGCTCTGATGGACGCCATCGACATCCTGCGCGACGGTTTCGGACGCGTCGCCGAGACTCTGCCGAAGTATCTGGCAGGCCTGGACACCGACCTGCTGACCTGGCAACCCAAGCCGGACGCCAACTCGATCGGCTGGCTGGCCTGGCACATCGCACGATGCGAGGACGCCCAGGTCGCTGCCATCGCGGGAGCCGAGGACGTGTACCAGCAGGGCTGGGTCGAGCGCTTCGCGTTGCCGTACGGCGCCAACGAAACCGGCTACGGACACAGACCCGAGCAAGTTCGCGCCTTCCGGGTGGCCGATCCGGCCGTGCTGGTTGACTACTACGCGGCGGTGCACGCTGCCACGCTCAAAATGCTGGACGGGTTGGCCTCCCGCGACCTGGACCGTCTGGTCGATGACCCCTTCCGGGTGAGCATTGGGGTGCGCTTGGTGTCGATCATCAACGACATCACCCAGCATCTCGGACAGATTGGTTACCTGCGCGGACTGCTGCGCGGCTGACTCGCGCTGTGCTCCGACGCTGGGATTGGCGAGCGCGGCCTGCTGGCGGCCGCCACGGCGCGTCCCAGATGCAGGCGCCGCTCGGGCTAAGACCACCGCCAAGACCGCGTGGACGACGGTTGTCGCCGCAAGCGACAATGGGGGCAGGCCTCCGCGATGCAAGTTACGGCCGCCGAACCATCCAACGCGACTTCCAGGAGGCGCTATGACAGACCCCGGCTTCACTGTTATCCAGGCGATCATCGATCGCTCCGGCTCCATGGAGTCCATCCGCAGCGACGCCGAGGGTGGGTTCAATGCCTTCATCGCCGATCAGCGCACGCAGCCCGGCGAATGCCGGGTGAGTCTGGTCCAGTTCGACCACGAGTACGAGGTGGTTTACGAAGATACGCCCATCGCGGACGTGCCACGGCTACGCATCGCACCTCGTGGCCGTACCGCCATGCTCGACGCGATCGGTCATGCCATCACCTCGCTTGGCGTGCGCCTGGCGAACCTGCCGGAAGACAAGCGGCCAGGCACGGTGCTGGTCTGTATCGTCACCGACGGGTTGGAGAACGCGTCCCGCGAGTTCAACTACGACGTGATCAAGACGATGATCACCCATCAGGAGCAGGTCTACAGTTGGACGTTCCTCTACCTGGGCGCCGACCAGGACGCGATCGCGCAGGGTTCGCGGATGGGGATCGACGCCTCGCGTGCCCTCAGCTACGGACGCGGCAACTCCGGCGCCGCGTACCGCGCCATGTCGAGTGCGGTGAGCCGAATGCGGACCGCGGTGGCCGCAGGGGCGCCCGCGCCCCGGGACGCCGCCGCGTTCACCGACGAGGAACGGAGCCAGGCCGGCGGGACACCCCTGTGACCCGGTTTGACAGTTCGCCCGCGCGGAGTCCTGGCGCGTTCCTGACGAGGGACGGCGGGACGCCTCTATGACCCGGTCTGACAGCTCGCCCGCGCGGAGTCCTGGCGCGTACGACGACTCGGACGACACGTCGGTGAGCGTCCACTTGCTGTGCCGCCTTCAATGGGAGGTTTTGTGTTCGGCAGTCGGTTCACGCTATGCTTTCCGAGTTGCCCCGAGCAGGGGTGACGCACCTGGCCCCGTAGCGCAGTTGGTTAGCGCGCCGCCCTGTCACGGCGGAGGTCGCGGGTTCGAGTCCCGTCGGGGTCGCCACGGCCAGGTAGCTCAGTTGGTAGTAGCGTTCGCCTGAAAAGTGAAAGGTCGGCGGTTCGACCCCGCCCCTGGCCACCCGACTACCACTCTCCCGCTCTCCCCCGGCTGTCGCCCCCCGTAGGCCCCCTCTTGTCGCCCCCCGTAGGCAGACGCCCCTCTTGTCGCCCCCCGTAGGCCAGACGCCCCTCTTGTCGTCCCCGGGTAGGCGCCTCGGCTGATGGCACTACCTCCACATCGCTCCACAGCGTCGAAAAACGCGCACCGGTTCGCTGAAATCGACGCAACCCGCCAGAAACAGCAAACCAGTGCGCCGAATTCGACCCGAGTTGGCTCACGGTTGGCGTACCAGACGGCCCGTATAGGTTGTTGACAAGGCTGTTCGCGTGTCGCGAAGCACGAGATTTGCACACTAACCGAGTGTGACCACGGCGCCGTGACCATGAATATACTCACCGGGGTATGCACCGCTTCCAACAGCACCCGGGCGGCGTTGACGAGGGGAAACAGTCTAGGAGCCGCCCAGACCCTCACGATCAAGATCACGCGCAGCGGTAATCACCCCTGGCCCGGCATGTCTGCGGGACTAATCTGAGCCAGCTCGGGTCTTGCGTCCCAGGGAAGACGCCCCGGCTGTCGCCCCCCGTAGGCCCCCTCTTGTCGTCCCCGGGCAGATGCCTCGGCTGATGGCACGACCTCCACATCGCTCCACATCGTCGAAAAACGCGCACCGGTTCGCTGAAATCGACGCAACCCGCCAGAAACAGCAAACCAGTGCACCGAATTCGACGCGCCACGAAACCGCCACCGCCTGACCAAGTTCCTGGCGTCAGCGGACGTAGACCTTCAACCAGCGCGAGATCTCTGCGAAGGCATGGTCGCGCACCGGACGCGGCGACAGGATCAGATCGTGCATGGCATCGGGGATGCGGACGACGGTCACCAAATCGCCTAACCGCCAAGATGTTGCCGCCAGGTGGTCAACGTCCAGCACCACATCGACCGTCTTGATCGTCTCGTCCCACTCGGTGATCGTCAGCCCGCTCTTGGCGCTCATCATCGACAAAACCGGGGTGTCGATAGCCAAGCCGGACGCCACCCTGCTCTGTCCGGCGAGGATCGCGCGCGCCCACCCGAAGCGGACCACGAAAGCCCGGTTCGACTTGTAGTTGGGATCGACCGGCCACTCACCGTCCAGTTCCGCGGAGATGCTGCGGAAATACAGGCCGGGCTCAAAGACCTGCAAGGCGGTGGCGGGCTTGCGGTTCGCTACCCCGACCACCACCGGCGTCAGGGCACGCCGCAGCAACTCTGGACCCCTCGTGTCGAGCCACGGCGAGTTCAGCACCACGCCGTTAAGTGGCTTAGTTGTCTGGGACGCCCAAAGGCTGACCACCAGCCCGCCGGTCGAGTGCCCCATCACGGTGATCAGGTCATGCCCGTCCTCACCGATCAGGCGATACGCCTCGTTGAGTTCCGACCGGTAATGGTCCAGGTCGGTGATGTATCCCGCGAACAGCCCAGGACGCAGGTTGCGTCCGTAACGTCGCAGATCGAGCGCGTAGAAATCAAAACCCTGCTTGTTCCAGAAGTCCGCCAGGTGAGTCTGGAAGAAGTAGTCACTCCAACCATGGACGTACAACACAGCCCGCTGATGCTGTGGCGCGTTGCGTCGCACCAGCGTTGCGGTCAGCAGTTCGTCCGGTTCACCATCGGCCAACTCGGCGTCCGCGATCGGCCACCAGCGCGCCTGATATCCGGGCAGCAGACGGTCGTCGGACCACATCACCGACTCCCACGAGGGTTGGGGTTAGCGTCGATCCTCGTCGTCTTCTTCATATGCGACCAGATCGTCCTCGTCGTACTGAGTCATCAGGTCTGCGTACTGATCGGGGATTTCGTCGTAGATGCCCTCTACCTGAACGGATTCCCCTCGAAGCTCTCGCTCTAGTGAGGCGGAGTCAAAGTCCACCGAGCGATACTTCAGATCGCGCGCCACCTTTGTCTGCTTCGCCTTTGCACGGCCGCGCCCCATATCGGGTCGACCCCCTCGCTTTGTCCCTCGCGGCGTAACCGCAGCATTCGAATAACTGTCGTGGCACCAAGGCTACCCAATGCCACGCGGTGGTGCCAAAGACTCACAACAGGCGGGCACCTGCATCTGTCGATGGACGCCCCCGAACGAACGGTGGCCAGCAAGAGGCGCCCCCCGAACCGGCCATCCGGAGGGCGCCTGTCTTGGGCTGTCAGCTCAGTCGAGCAGGTCGGCGTACAGCGGGGTCGACAGGTAGCGCTCACCCCAGTCCGGGACGACCACCACGATGGTCTTGCCGGCGTTTGCCGGGTCAGCAGCCAGATCGGCAGCGGCGCGGAGCGCGGCACCGGACGAGATACCCACCAGCAAGCCTTCCTCCCTCGCCGCGCGCCGCGCCCACGCCAGTGCATCGTCCGAAGTCACCTTGAGGATGCCGGTGATCACCGAGCGGTCCAGGATCTGCGGCACGAAGCCAGCGCTGATGCCCTGAATCTTGTGCGGACCCTTGGGTTCCCCCGACAACACGGCCGACTCAGCGGCCTCCACCGCGTACAGCTGCACCCCGGGCTTGCGTTCCTGCAAGACCTGGCCGACCCCGGTGATCGTTCCGCCGGTGCCGACTCCCGAGACCACGATGTCGACTTCGCCGTCAGTGTCTCGCCAGATTTCCTCAGCGGTCGTCGTGCGGTGAATTTCGACGTTGGCCGGGTTGGTGAACTGGCTTGCCAGGATGGCACCCGGAGTGCTGGCGACGATTTCGGCCGCCTTGGCGTTCGCCCCAGGGACGCCGTCCGCCGCTGGGGTCAGGATCAGCTCGGCTCCCAGGGCTCGTAGCACTGCCCGGCGTTCCTTGGAGAACGTCTCCGGCAAGGTGATGACAACCTTGTAGCCCCGGGCCGCGCCAACCCAAGCCAGCGCGATGCCGGTGTTACCGGAAGTACCCTCGACGATTGTGCCACCGGGTTGCAGGGCGCCGGACGCCTCGGCGGCGTCCACGATGGCCACCCCGATGCGGTCCTTGACCGAGTTGGCGGGGTTGTAGTATTC
>JAAYVP010000130.1 GCA_012517115.1 Brooklawnia sp.
GAAGTCCTCGCTGCGCTCTTCAGGCTGGCGGATGTACGGCGGAATAGACGAATTCGCCGGCCAACCCTGACTGAGGCCGGCAAAGACCGGGTATCGCTGCGAAAGGTGCGCGTCCAAGGCGCGGATGAACTTGCGTTTGGCACCCAAGGGCAGGTTCCAGATGAACCGCATCAAGACCAGGGACGCATCGTTGCCCGCCAGTAGCTTGGCCCACAGGGTGCCGGTGAAGTCGGCCGAAAGTTCCGGTTGCCTGAATTCGGCGGCCACAGCCCCCATGCCATCGGTGATGAAGATCTCGCGGAAGGCCCGCGGGTTGGTCTGCAGACGCCGACCTAACAGATCCAGCTGGCTCCGGTAGGTCTCCACCGCTTCGGAGCGACCGAGCTCCTCGACTTCGTCGGCGGTCTTGGTCAAGGCCTCCGCCGCCCGCAGATAGCGGGTCAGGTCGTCACGCATGTCAGTGCTCATCGACCCATCCCCTCAGTGGATGATCTCGGCGTCGCAGTTGGCGACGACTTTGGCAATTCGCCGCTTCAGGTCTTCGGTAACCGCAACCTTGTCCAGCGCGCCGGGAATGAGGCGGGCCGCGACCTTGGCCTGGCCGTCCACGATCACCTTGGTGCGCTCGAACAACTCCGGCAACTCCTGCCAGCAGTTCTTACAGTCGGTGCACTTGGCGATGTCGGCCGGGTCCAGCCGAACGATCGGCTGTCCGGCCGGCTGCTCGGCCGCTGCCGGGGTACCGCCGCTCATGCCGAGGCCACCCAAACCACCGCCGAAGCTGGTGACCGGCTGGGCGCTCGTGGACGCCGCAAGTTCGCTCATCGCGCGGGCGATCTCGTCCATGGAGGTCTCGCGGGCCGCCATCGCCTGGTCGTATCGGGATTGCAGGTCAGCCAGGTCGGACTTGTGCAGGGCCGTCAACCGGTCGAGATGCACTCCGGCGAGGTACTGGAGCAACTGCCAGAAACGGCGCCGCTCCTCGACCAGGCTCACCACGCCCGGATTGATCCGCACCTTGATCAGATGCAGGTCGGCGTCGGTGCTCCAGATGAAGGGGACGTGGGTGCCTCGACTCGACTCCGGCAGGTCGATGTACTGCTCGACCGGCACCGCGATCGCGTCCAGTTCGACAGGTAACTTGCTGAACTGCTTGACGAACCGGGTCTCGCCCAGGGCGAAGGTGGCCGGGGTGAGCGGGCACTCGAACAGGCCCAGTTGGCCACTGTCATCGAGGTACTCAATGGTCTGGGTGGTCCAGGTCTGGTCAGGATCGGGGTTGCCATCCAGATCGAACCAGTCATGCAGAGCCTCACCCCGGCGCGGGTCGTGCACGAACAACGGGGCCATCCGCGATTCGACGGCCAGCCGACCGCGCCGGTTGGCCATGTTGTCGCCGATGCCGTGCTCGCCCTGACAAGGGGTGTAGACATCCATCAGGGCTGGGCCGTCGTGGTAGTTCAGCATCTCCATCGTGGCCCGCAGGAAGTGTCCCTGCATGGCCGTCGCGCTACCCACCACGAACGTGCTCGGGTGGAATGAGGCCAGCAAACCCAACTCCTTGCGCTGCTCCACCTTGCCGGAATGGGCCGAGCCGATCCGGGCCAGGTCGGAATCCTGGCCGGTAAAGCTCGCTGTGGAGGCCTGACCACCGGTGTTGGAATAGGCCCCGGTGTTCAACACCAAGATCTTGATCGGTGTCGGCGAAGCCAGGATCCGCGACATCGCGCCAAAGCCGATGTCGTAGCTGGCCCCGTCGCCACCGATGGTCATCACGGTAGGCATCAGCGCCAGTTCGTCGTCTGCGAAGTCGAGCCAGCTGAGGGTGGCCAGTTCCTTATCATGCACCCCGGGGTCGTAACTGCCGGACAACTCAAGGCGCGCGGTCCGGATGGCTTTCACCAGATCCACCGCGCGGGTGGCCAAGCCTTCGAAGACGCCCTTGGCCAACGGTTGCGCGTCCTGGAAGAGGCTGTTCACCCACGGGTCGGTGAACGCGTTGTAGGGCATGGTGGACGAGTAGACGCTGGAGCAGCCCGTGGAGTTGGCGACCACGGTGGTGGCTGGGCCCTTGCCGGTGGGTCCGCCCTCCAAGAGGTAAAGGTTCTTCTCGATCTCTGCCAGCGCCGCCTTCAGACGCCCGGCGCGCGGCGAGGGGACGCCGTTTCGCGCGAGTTCAGCGGCCAGCCGGCTGGCGAGATCGTCAAGAGTGGCTCGCTGCTCGCTTTGCCGTTTCTGCCCCAGTGCGTGGCTGGTTGCGACCACCATGCGGGTGCTCGTCACCTCGCCGCAGCCGCGACAGCCGCCGTGGCCACCGGTGACGGCGTAGTAGTTGTTGCGGTCGAGGAAGAGTCGCTTGGTGTCACCTTCAGGGTCGACCGCACCCGCAGTGAATCTGGTCGGGGTGTTGGGGGTCTTCGCCAGAAACTCGAGTCCCGCCTCCAGCCGTTCCTCAACTGCCGGTGTCTGGTCGGTTGAGGTCAGCGCGTGCGGGCCGCAGACGTCGACGCACTCCAAGCAACCTGTGCACTTCCACGGGTCAATGGTCACCGAATACAGGCCGCCGCTACCGGGCTGTTCACGCTCCAGCGCATCGAAGAAGGGCCGCGTCTTGGCGACCGGGAAGGTTCGCAAGATCTCGACCACTGCGGTGTAATTGCGGCGCAAGTACGACCCCGAAGTCACCGGGACCAGGTCTGCCACCGCCTTGGCCACCAGGTCGGCGAACGAGTCCTCGCTGCCGCCGCGGTACAACTCGCGGACCCGGGCTGCGATGCCGTACACGTGCTCACGCATGGCCCCACGCTGCGCGTCGTTGACCTCAAGCATCGAGACCGCGGTCGAGACCAGCGTGTGCACTTCGTGCACCGCGTTCGGGATCGCGGCGTCCGGACAAGCCAGAGCGCATTCCAGACAGCCGGTGCACAGATCGGCATCGAACTGTGGCACGGTGCGACGGAACAGGCCCTTGTTCTTGCCTGCTGCGGTGCCCGCCGGCACGAACAGGCCCGCACCAGGCATCACCGGGGCGCGACTGATCGTTCCGTCCCGGAACGGGGCGCCCATGATGTGGTCGTAGTAGTCCGGGTCGAAGAGATTGGACGCTGCGCAAGCGCTACCCGTCAACCCGATCGACAAGTCGATGTTGCGCGCTGAAGGACCCGGCAGGTCAGCCTCGATCGCGTGGTAGGCGTCCGACTGGTAGTCGACCTTGCGCAATGCGGCTAGACCGTCCTCGATCACCGCCATATTGGACGCGACGATTCTGCTGCCTTTGGAGCCGAACTTCTTGCGGATCTGTTCATAGACTTTCTCGCGCAACTCCTCATCGGATGTGCCGCGGGCGATCCGGTCGACCCCGCCGACGACCGCGCCGATGAACGCGATGCCCATCATGCGGGTCTGCAGTTGATCGGTCGGGGCATGCCGAGCGGCCACCGCAAAGGCGTCCAGGACATAGAATTTGATCTTCTTATCGCGAATCGTCTGGCGAGCCCTGGCCGGCAGCGACTGCCAAGTCTGTTCCGGCGATTGGCTCGACTGCAAGATCAGCGTCCCACCCTCGACCAGCCCCTTCAGCGGATCGGTGTGCTGGAAGACCTTGTGATCGGGCGACAGCACAACCTCGACGTCTTCGAGTTCGGCGTTGGTCACCAAGACCGGCTCCGGGCTGAGGGTGATGTAGAAATTGGTCGCCGCTCCGGACTTCTCGGAACCGTACTTCGGTGCCGACTTCGAGTACATCCCCAACGCCCCAGCGAGGATGTCGGTCATCAGCTTGCCGGTGGCTATCGTCCCGTAGCCACCCACCGAGTGAAAGCGGATCCGGAACGCCTCATCGGGCAGCAGGCTCGGGTTGTCACCGGTTGCCAGGGCCATCAGTTTCGTCTCGGGGTAGGCAGCCGCCATCTTGTGCTGCAGCTCGGCGAAGCTGCCGGTCGCGTCGTCGGCGAAAAAGGTCGACCCGAGATAGACGAGTGGGGACGCGTTGTCGCCGGCCATGTTCTCGGCAGCGGCGATCAGGTCGCGCGGCTGCAGGTCATGGCCACCCAGACCGAAGATGGCGCTGGTCAGCGCAGGAATCGTGGAGATTGGCCGGATGCCGGCGAACCGTCCAGGGCTGGACGAGTTCGTCGCGCCCTTGAACAGCGCGGAGGTGACCAGCTGAGTCAGCGCCATCTGGTCGGAGCGTTCGAGGACGGTGACGGCCTGCTTGCCAGCCAATGCGTCGACCAGTTCGGCTTCTGGGAACGGCTGTAGCAGCTTCACCGAGACCAAGCCGACTTTGAGCCCCTGGCGGCGCAGATAGGGCAGCACAGCGCGGACGTCCTCGCCCACCGAGCCGAGGGCCACGAAGACGTAGTCTGCATCAGCCACGTCGTAGCTGTGGATCGGGGTGTAGCGGCGTCCGGTCAGTTGGCTGTACTCGGCCATCGCCTGTCGAGCCAGCCGAGGCACCTCGGAATCGAAGTGGGTGCGGTGATCAACAGCCCCGGCCTGAAAGTCGGGCTGGTTCTGGACCGGCCCGGTCAGTCCCGGATTGTTCGGGTCCACGAGTGAAGGCACCAGCTGCCTGGTGCCCTTGCGCCAAGCGCCCAGCCACTGACGGCGCCACTGCGCACCGAGGTCAATCGGGATTAGGTTCTGGGTCTGCTCGACCAAGGCGCCGGCGTCGTCGGCCTCCACCTCATCGGCGTGCTCGGAGAGCCAACTGCGGATGTCATCAAGCTCGGTGAGCCCGAACTCGGCGGCGTGCCTAGTGATCCAGCGGTTCAGCTGCCAGACACGTCCCTTGGCGCCGTACATCACCTCTTGGGCGACGGTCGGGCAGTCGATGCGTCCGGCCGGGTCGCCCAGATACTCGCGCAGCAGTTCGGGCTCGGGCAGATCGGCCTCCGACATCATGTGGCTGGTGGCGAAGCCGTCCATCGTGTTGGCTACCGGGATCAGCGACAACGCCGAAGTGCGGTAGCTGATCGCGGCCAGGTCGGCGGCCTCCTGCGGATTGGCCCCGAAGAAAACGGTGTAGCCAGCAGGCAGCAGCGCGTAGATGTCGTCGTGGCCAGCCATCACGTTCAACGAATGCTTGCTCACCACGCGGGCGGCAACCTGAAGAACGAATCCGCCCACCTTCTTGCCCACGGTGACGAAGTGCGACTCCATCGCGTACAGAATGCCTTGGCTGGACGAAGCGTTCGAAACGAACATGCCACCGGTCAGTGCGGCGCCGAGGGCACCGGACTGCGCGGAATGCTCGCCCTCAGGCTCGAAGAAGAAGGGATGCTTACCCCAGACGTTGAGTTGCCCCTCGGCCCGAGCCGCCTCGTAGAGTTCGCTGATCTCGGTGGAAGGGGTGATCGGGTAGCCGATGACGCCGCCGCAAACGTGACTCATGACATGGGCCACCGCGGCATTGCCGTTCACCACGCTGGGGATGCCTGGGAAGCGCGGCGACTCGACTGCGTGCCGCATGCCCTGATCGTCAGGTGACTTGGCTTGCCGCAGGTCGGCGGCAGTCAGCCGCCCGTTTTGGTCGAGTTGTATCGCGGACAATTGGTCCTCCGTCGCGGGTCTGCATTGATACGCGGCCGGTTCGGGCGGCCTGACGTCGCCGACCCGTGTGGTCGTTCCCCCAGATTAGACAATCGCCCTGGCAGAGCGAAGTCCGCCCCTGGATGACCGGCCCGCGCACCCCACTTGGCCAGCACATGGTCAGGCGCGCAGGCTCAACAGGTGCAGCGGTCGAGACCATCTGGCTTAGCCACCTGACGCTTTGGTATCGTCCAGTAGGCACTCAACGTCGAACGTCCATGCCCCGGGAGGTAACACGCCATGAGCTCGCGACTTGACAGCCACCGAGTTACGACCACGAGAGCATCGCGCCCAGCTGCCTTCGTGCTCGCGGTCCTGCTGTCACTTCTAACGCTTGGGGCGACTGCCCCGTCGGCGTTTGCCGACGATGCCTTCACCGACGTGCCGCCGGGCACGCAGTTCTACGACGAAATGGCCTGGATGAAGGCCACCGGCATTTCTACCGGTTGGCCGGACGGGACGTACCGTCCGTGGGAGAGCGTCAACCGGGACGCCATGGCTGCGTTCATGTACCGACTCGCTGGGGAACCAGCGTTCGAAGCACCCGCGGAGTCGCCATTCACCGACATCACGCCGACGACCCAGTTCTACAAGGAGATGGCCTGGATGAAGGCCACCGGCATCTCCACCGGCTATGACGACGGCACTTACCGCCCGTGGCAGCCGGTCAACCGGGACGCCATGGCCGCGTTCATGTACCGACTCGCTGGGCAGCCCGCTTTCACCCCACCCGCCACTTCGCCGTTCACAGACATCACCACCACCACTCAGTTCTACAAAGAGATGTCGTGGATGAGGGCCACTGGTATCTCCACCGGCTGGCCGGACGGCACTTATCGACCACTGGAGCCCGTCCTGCGCGACGCCATGGCTGCCTTCATGTTCCGCCTGGACGGCTGGATGTCGGGTGGCCTGCTGGAGTCGATCGCCGCGGGCGACGCCCACACCTGCGCCCTGACGACCGGCGGCGGCGTCAAATGCTGGGGAAGCAATGCGCAGGGGCAACTCGGTGATGGCACCACAACCAACAGGCCGACAGCCGTCGATGTGACAGGGCTCAGCACCGGCGTGACCGCCATCACCGCTGGCGGCAACCACACCTGTGCTGTTTTCGCCGACGGCCGGGTCAAATGCTGGGGCGAGAACCAGTACGGCCAACTGGGCGACGGCACTACCACGCAGCGGTCCACACCGGTCGACGTGACCGGGTTGGCGTCCGGCGCCATTGCGATCAGTGCGGGTGACTTCCACACCTGCGCGATCACCACCGGCGGAGGGGTCAAGTGCTGGGGCAACAACGGCCAAGGTCAGCTCGGTAATGGGGGAATCACTGCTTCGTTGACGCCAGTGGACGTCTCCGGGCTCACTTCCGACGTCACCGCGATCAGCGCCAATTCCTGGACCACTTGTGCGGTCGCTAGCGGCGCTGCCCGGTGCTGGGGCAACAACCAGTACGGCCAGCTTGGCGACAACACCACTACCCAGCGCCTGACGCCTGTCAACGTGACTGGGCTGACGTCCGGCGTCACCACCGTCGCTGCTGGCGAGTTCCATACCTGCGCCATCACCACCGGCGGTAAAGCCATGTGCTGGGGCAACAACAACAACGGCCAACTGGGCGACAACACCACCGCCCGATCATTCACCCCCGTGGAAGTCAGCGGGCTTACGTCTGGCGTGGCCACGATCGACGCCGGCAACAGCCATACCTGCGCGGTCACCACCGGCGGCGGAGCAAAGTGCTGGGGTCTGAACGGAAACGGCCAGGTCGGTGACGGCACCACCACGCAGCGACTGCGGCCGGTTGATGTGACCTCACTGACCTCCGGGGTCTCCGCAGTCGGCACTGGCGACTTCCACAGCTGCGCACTGACCACCACCGGCGGGGCGAAGTGCTGGGGCCACAACGGCCAGAGCCGCCTGGGCGACGGAACCACCAGCCAACGAACCTCACCGGTTGATGTGGTGGGTCACGAGCCGTTGGCAGTGACCACCAGCAGCCTGCCGAATGCGACAGTCGGGTCCTCCTACTCCTTGACGTTGACAGCCATCGGCGGCGTCGCCCCGCACAAGTGGACCACCACCAGCACGCTGCCCAGCGGCCTCACCCTGTCACAGGCGGGTCTGTTGAGCGGTACACCGACCGTCCACACCGCCGGCGCCGTGGATGTCGTGGTGACTGTCACCGACGCGCGCGGCGGCACCAATACCGCCAACCTGAAGCTCACCGTCGATCCGGCCGAGTTGGAGATCACCACAACCAGCCTGCCGAACGCGACCCACAGCGAGGCCTACACGCAGACCCTGAGCGCCACCGGTGGTGTAGCACCCTACACCTGGTCAACCAGCACCACGCTGCCAGCCGGGCTATCTTTGTCGGCTTCCGGCGTGCTGAGCGGCACGCCCAGTGAAGCCACGCCCTCCCCCGTCGAGATCGCGGTCACGGTCACCGACGACTGGGATGCCAGCACCACCGCGAGCCTGATGCTGACTGTCGATCCGCAACCGTTGAAGATCACCACCAGCAGCTTGCCGAACGCGATCGTCGATACCGCATATTCGCGCTCCTTGACCGCAACCGGCGGTGTCGCCCCGTACGAGTGGACGACCAGCACGCCGCTACCCGACGGGCTGGCCCTGTCGAGTGACGGTCTGTTGAGTGGCACGCCCACCACTGCCACCACGGCGGCCGTATCCATCGAGGTCACCGTCACCGATGACTGGGGTGTCACTTCCACGGCAAGCCTGGCGCTCAGCGTTCTGCCAGCAAATCTGAGCGTGATCACCACCGGCCTGCCCGACGCGACCGTCGGCGACGCCTACTCCGCGACCCTGGAGGCCGGCGGCGGCGTCGCCCCGTACACGTGGTCTGCCGCAGGCGACTTGCCCGGCTGGCTCAGTCTGTCCGAAGCAGGCGTGCTGAGCGGTACGCCAACCAGCCACACAACGGCACCTGTCACCATCTGGGTCACCGTCACCGACAGCTGGAATGCCGCCAGCACCGCCAGCGTGACCCTCGAGGTGAACCCGGCGCCGCTCCTGGTCACCACCAGCAGTCTGCCTGATGGCAAGGTCGGCGAGGCTTACCCGGCCACCACCCTGTCTGGAGCCGGTGGTGTCGCCCCGTACACCTGGACCGCCAGCGGGCTGCCGGCGGGACTCAGCCTCTCGGCGGAAGGGATACTGACTGGAACCCCTGAGGCCCACACTCCATCGCCCGCGAACGTCACTGTCACCGTGACCGACGCATTGAGTGCGTCCACCACCGTCAACCTGGGGCTGACTGTTGACCCGGCGGACTTGGTCGTGACTACCAGCAGCCTGCCGGACGCCACCGTAGGCTCCCCGTACTCCCAAGCGCTGGCAGCAAGCGGCGGCGTCACCCCATACACATGGACGACCAACAGCACGCTGCCCGAAGGCCTCAGCCTCACGACTTCGGGCGTACTGGGAGGCACTGCGACCACGCACACTGCGGAGCCAGCCAGCATCGAGATCATCGTCACAGACGCTCGCGGTAGCACCAGTACCGCAACCGTGATGCTCACCGTGAAGCCGGCACCGCTGACGATCACCACCAGCAGCCTGGCGGACGCCACAGTCGGCGCCTTCTACACTCGGACGCTCGTCGCTTCAGGTGGTGTCGCCCCGTATACGTGGTCGACCAGCAGCACGCTGCCGGAGGGCCTCGGCCTGTCGGATGAGGGAGTACTCAGCGGCACCCCGACCAGCGCCACAACAGGACCGGTCAACGTAATGATCACCGTCGAGGACAGTCTGGGCGCCACCAGGACCAGCGAACTGCAGCTCACCGTAAACGCGGCGCCCCTCGTGGTGCAGACCACTAGTCTGCCGAACGCCACAGTAGGTGCCCCCTACACGGTGACTCTCCTGGCCTCCGGCGGGGTCGCCCCTTACAACTGGCACGCCACTGCGCTACCGGATGGCCTCACCCTGACCGACGACGGCACACTGACGGGCACCCCGACCACCGCCGCGCCCACCGCCACCGTCGACGTGACCGTCACTGACGCCAGATCCCAGACAGCGACGGCTCTCTTGTCGCTGACTGTCAACCCGGCAACACTAGTGGTCACTACGAGCAGCTTGCCTGCGGCGACCATCAACGAGGGCTACAGCGCGACGCTCGAGGCTGCCGGGGGTACCGCCCCATATACGTGGACCACCACCAGCCCGCTGCCCGACGGGCTCAACCTGTCGTCAACGGGTCAGCTGACCGGTACCCCGACCGCCGCTGGCATGACCGACATCGAGGTAATGGTCACGGACGCCAATACCCAGACAGCGGAAGCCACCCTTGCGATCACCGTCAACCCGGCACCTGAGGCGGTCGTCGGCGGCGGTTAGACAACGCGTCCGCTGCCCGGATGAGCGCCAGATGGCTGAATGCTTGCGGGTAGTTCCCCAGGAGCGTCTGTTCGATGGGGTCGTACTCTTCCGCCAGCAGGCCGATGTCACTGCGTGCGGCAAGCACCTTGTCCATCAATGCGATGGCCTCAGCCCGACGCCCGGTGACGGCATATTGTTCGACTAGCCACAGGCTGCACATCAGGAACGAGCCCTCCCCGCCCGACAGCCCGTCGGCGCCAGTCGGGCGGTAACGGCGAACGAAACCGTGAGCATCAACCAGTTCGTCCTCGATCCGGGCGACGGTAGCCAGCATCAACGGGTCGTCGTAAGCCACGAACCCGGTCTGGGGAATGCGCAACAGGGACGCATCCACCGCGTCGGTGCGATCATGCTGGACGAAGCAACCGGCTCGTCTGGCCTGCGCGAGCACTTCGCTGCGTAACCGATCGCCCAGCTCACGCCACCTGCGTTGCGGGCCCGGCAAGCCCTGGCTGGTCACGGCACGCGCACCGGCGTCGAAGGCAGCCCACATCATGACCCGGCCCTGGGTGAAGTAGTGCGGTTCCCCGCGCATCTCCCAGATCCCCTGGTCGGGCAGCATCACCCGCTTCTCTAGCAGCGCGAGCAACTGGACCTGCAACGACCACGAGAACTCGTCCTCGGTCAGGCCGGCGTTCCGCAGCCCGGCCAGCGCTATCATCACCTCGCCGATGACATCGGCCTGGTATTGCGTCACCGCACGGTTGCCGATCCGCACCGGACGCGAGCCCCGGTACCCGCCCAGGTTGTGGAGTTCCCGCTCAGGTAGTTCGCGCTCCCCCGCAGCCCCATACATGATCTGTAAGTCGTCGGGGTCACCGGCGATCGCCCTCAGCAACCACTGGCGCCAGTCCTCGGCCAGTCGGTGGTGGCCGTGCCCAACCAAGGCCGAGATGGTCAGCGCGGAGTCGCGGAGCCAGCAATAGCGGTAGTCCCAGTTGCGTTCCCCACCCACCAACTCGGGCAGTGACGTGGTGGGGGCGGCCACTATCCCTCCGGTCTCGTGCAGAGTAAGCGCTCGCAGCACCGCCATCGAGCGGGTCACGGCTTCGGCATATGGGCCAGTCACGTCCAGATCGGCATGCCAGCTGCGGCAATCGACCATAGTCTCGGCGATCGCCGTATCCGCGTCGATGCCGACCGGGATCGGGCGGTACGACGGCTGCCAGCTGAGCGTCCAAACGAGACTCTCGCCAGCAGACAGGGTGTAGCGCGCCCGGTGGCTGTTGCCCTCAGCCCGCGGCAGCGGGCCGTGCAGGGTCAGGGAATCGGGGCCCGCTTGGGCATAGAGCACCTCGGCCCCCGTTGGATCTCGCGTCTGCCGTACCCAGGGCAGGATAGCGCCATAGCCGAATCGAATGATCAGCTCGAAATCCACCTCGATACTGCCGGCGGTGCAGGCGACGGAACGGATCAGCGCGACGCGATCATGCCACTGCCCGACCGGCAGCAGGTCCGTCGTGACGGCTCTGCCTGTCGGGGTGGTCCATCTGCAGTCGAGAACGAAACTGGTCTCCCGGTAGCCACGCGACGTGATGATCCCGTCCTTGGGGGCCACGAGCCAGCGGCTCCCGTCAGCATCCGCCAGCAGACGGCAGAAGACCGCCGGTGAATCGAACCGGGGGACGCATAGCCAGTCCACACTCCCTCCTGCAACCAGCGCAGCGCTCCGCCGGTTGGACAGCATCGCATAGTCCTCGATCCGCGGGACCGAATCGGCAACAGGCATGGGACCTCCCCTTCAAGAGGCACTCATCTTCCCAGCCTAGCGACGGTGACCAGCCAGCAACCCAGGCCAGCTGCTTGTCAGAACGATCACCTAGGCTGTTGCCAGCTAGGCAAGGAGCACGCAATGACTCAACCGCCCACCGACAACTGGCAGCCACAGGCCGGGTACCACCCGCAGTACCATCAGCCTGGGTACGAAGCGTGGAGCTACCAACAACCGCAGCCACCGAACAATGGCCAGCCCACCTACTACCGATCGAACGGTCCCGCACCCTCCCCCGTTCCGGCGTTCAGCGCGCCCTACGGCACCCCGAACCGGGGGCCACAGCCGGGAAGCTACCTGCCTCCGGTCGCTCGCAAGGAACCGGGGTTGGCACTGCTGGTCTCGTTCTTCGTGCCGGGCGTCGGCACCATCATGAACGGCGAAACCAGCAAGGGCGTCGGCATCTTGGTCGGCTACCTTGGGTGCTTGGCGTTGTCGTGGCTGATCCTCCCGATCGCTGGCGCATTGGGCCTTTGGATCTGGGGCATGATGGACGCCTATCAAGGCGCGCAACGCTACAACCTGGCGCATGGCCTGATGCCCTGACCATGACGCCAGTTGCGGGTTTGACGCTGGCCTTTGTGTTGACGCTGTTCGCGGGGCTGGCCACCGGCGTGGGCGGCATCATCGCGACCTTGGCCCGCGCTGGCAACCACCGCTTCCTATCCTTCAGCCTCGGTCTGTCCGCCGGCGTGATGATCTACGTCTCGATGATGGAGATGATGCCGCAGGCCAACCAACGGCTCGTCGAGCAGTTCGGCGACAAGCAAGGCGCTTGGGTTTCGGTGGCGGCCTTCTTCGGCGGCATCGTGTTCACCGGGGTCATTGACCGCTTGGTGCCCGAGCAGGTCAACCCGCACGAAGCCGACTTGACCCCGCACGCTATGGCCGCCCGCAACCAGTCGCTGCAACGCACCGGGCTGGTCACCGCCGCTGCCGTCGCCCTGCACAACTTCCCGGAGGGCTTCGCGACTTTCATCTCTGCGCTCGAAGATCTGCAACTCGGCATCCCGATCGCTGTCGCGGTAGGCATCCACAACATCCCAGAAGGCATCGCCGTCGCGGTACCGATCCACCAGGCCAGCGGCAGCAGGCGCAAGGGCATCCTCGCGGCTTGGCTGTCGGGTTTGGCTGAACCGATCGGGGCAATGATCGGCTATCTGCTGCTGCGACCGTTTCTCACCGAGGCCACCCTCGGCATCACATTCGGCGTGGTCGCGGGCATCATGGTCTTCATCTCGTTCGACGAACTGCTGCCGACCGCAGAGGAGTACGGCGAGCACCACCTGACCATCTATGGCTTGATCGCTGGGATGGCCGTGATGGCGCTCAGCCTGCTGCTACTGATGTGATCGGCAGCAGCAGGCGGGCCAGTCGTGTGTCCAATCAGTCGTGTGCCCAATCAAACGTGGGCACCAAAGCAGCGAATTGCCGCAGCAGCGCCGCGGACGCGTCCAAGGCCGTGACCTGACCCGCGCCGACTTGCTCCTCCAAGTCGTGCGAGAGCAGACGCATCGCCTTGGTGCCGTGCAGCGAATCCATCAGCGCCGCCTCGGTCTGGCTCCACATCCAGCTCACCTGTTGGGACGCCCGGTACGCGCCTAGACCGTACTTCTCCTCCAGGTACGCCCGGTGGTCGAGAATGGCTTGCCAGACCTCTACTAGGCCCATCTTGTGCAGCGCCGAGCAGGTGAGCACCGGCACCCGACGGTCTGTGGCCTGTGACGAGACCAGCTTCATCGCAATGGACAACTCGCGGGCAGTGACCCGCGCTTCCCCCGCGTTGTCGCCGTCGGCCTTGTTAACCGCTATCACGTGCGCTAGCTCAAGGATGCCTTTCTTGATGCCCTGTAACTGGTCGCCGGAACGCGCGAGCATCAATACCAGGTAAGTGTCAACCATGCCCTGCACGGCAACCTCAGATTGGCCGACCCCGACCGTCTCTACGATCACCACGTCATAGCCGGCAGCCTCCACCAGCAACATGGCCTCTCGGGTTGCGCGAGCTACCCCCCCAAGATGCAGACCAGTCGGCGACGGCCGGATAAACGCGTCATCCAACTCGGCCAGGGCCCCCATTCGCGTCCGGTCGCCCAGCACCGACCCGCCAGAGACCGAACTGGACGGGTCCACTGCCAGCACAGCCACTCGGTGCCCCTGCTCGATGAGCATGACGCCCAGCGCGTCGGTGAAGGTGGACTTGCCAGCGCCGGGAACCCCTGACAGACCCAGCCTGATCGAATTCCCCGCCAACGGCGCCAACTCGCGCAGGAGTTCCCGCGCCAGCGAACGGTGCGCTGGCTTGCGGGACTCTACGAGGGTGATGGACCGGGCCAGCGCGGCCCGGTCCCCACTCTTGACTCCTTCGATCAGGGCCGGAACGTCGATCGGCCTAGCCATCACCCTCCCGAGCAGCCTTCACCATGCTCTCGAGCAGGTCGGTGGCTGCCACCGGAATGTTGGTGCCCGGCGGGTAGATCGCCGCCGCACCAGCCTGACGCAGTTCGGCGAAGTCCTGCTCGGGGATGACGCCGCCGACGACGATGGCGATGTCTTGGCGGCCCTGCCTGTCGAGTTCGGCACGCAACGCCGGCACCAGGGTGAGGTGGCCAGCAGCTAGCGACGACACACCGACGACATGAACGTCACCCTCAATGGCCTGCCGAGCGGCCTCTTCCGGGGTCTGGAAGAGCGGGCCCACGTCGACGTCGAAGCCGAGGTCAGCGAAGGCCGTCGCGATCACCTTCTGGCCGCGGTCGTGGCCATCCTGGCCCATCTTCGCGATCAGAATGCGCGGACGACGACCCTCGATCTCCTCGAACTCGTCGACCAGCGCACGAGTCTCGTCCATGATCTCCAACGCACCTGCTTCCTTCGAGTAGACACCAGAGATGGTGCGGATCTGCGCTGTGTAGCGACCGAAGACCGCCTCCAGCGCATCTGACATTTCACCCACGCTGGCACCGGCGCGACCGGCGTCGATGCACAACTTCAACAGGTTGCGGTCGGGGTCGGACGGGTCTGGGTTGCCAGCCGCCCAGGTGAGCCGCTCCAGCGCCTTGCTGCAAACCTCAGCGTCGCGCTCAGCACGCAACTTGTGCAGTTTGGCGATCTGCTGCTCACGGACCTCGCGATTGTCGACCTTCAGCACGTCCAGCTTTTCCTCAGACTCCAGGACATACTTGTTGACACCGATGACTGGCTGACGACCGGAGTCGATGCGGGCCTGGGTGCGGGCCGCGGCTTCTTCGATGCGCATCTTGGGGATGCCTGCCTCGATTGCCTTGGTCATGCCGCCTGCCGCTTCGACCTCCTGGATCAACTGCCAGCCCCGTTGGGCCAGTTGTTGGGTCAGCTTCTCAACGTAGGCCGAACCCGCCCACAGGTCGACAGACCGAGTGGTGCCCGACTCCTGCTGCAAGAAGAGCTGCGTGTTGCGAGCGATCCGCGCCGAGAAGTCCGTCGGCAGCGCGATAGCCTCGTCCAGCGCGTTGGTGTGCAACGACTGGGTGTGCCCCTGAGTCGCGCCCATCGCCTCGACGCAGGTGCGCACCACGTTGTTGTAGACATCCTGGGCGGTCAGCGACCAACCGGAGGTCTGCGAGTGGGTGCGCAGGCTCATCGACTTCGGGTTCTTCGGATCGAACTGGCGAACCAGCCGTGCCCACAACATGCGGGCGGCACGCATCTTGGCGACCTCCATGAAGAAGTTCATGCCGATCGCCCAGAAGAAGCTCAACCGCGGTGCGAACTGGTCGACCTTCAACCCAACCGACTCGCCGGCACGGATGTACTCCACGCCATCGGCCAGCGTGTAGGCCATCTCAATATCGGCGGTCGCCCCCGCCTCCTGCATGTGGTAGCCCGAGATCGAGATCGAATTGAACTTCGGCATGTTCGCGCTGGTGAAGGCGAAGATGTCCGACACGATCCGCATCGACGGGGCTGGCGGGTAGATGTAGGTGTTACGAACCATGAACTCCTTGAGGATGTCGTTCTGGATCGTGCCGGCGAGCTGCTCGGGCTTGACGCCCTGCTCCTCGGCGGCCACCACATACAACGCCAGGATCGGCAGCACCGCGCCGTTCATGGTCATCGACACGCTCATCCGGTCGAGCGGAATGCCGTCGAACAGCTGTCGCATGTCGAGGATCGAGTCAACGGCCACACCGGCCATGCCGACATCGCCGGCCACCCGCGGGTGATCGGAGTCGTAGCCGCGGTGGGTCGCCAGGTCGAAAGCGATCGACAGACCCTTCTGACCGGCCGCCAGGTTGCGGCGGTAGAACGCGTTGGACTCCGCAGCAGTCGAGAAACCTGCGTACTGCCGGATCGTCCAGGGCCGCGACACGTACATCGTGGAGTACGGCCCGCGTAGGAACGGCGGGATACCGGGCATCGTGTCGAGGAAGTCAAGGCCTTGGAAGGCATCAGACCCGTACAGGTGGCCGACCGGAATCTGTTCCGGGGTTAGCCACTCCTCGGGACCGGCAGCGGCCAGCAACTGGTCGAAGGACGCCTTAGCATCGGCTCCGACGGCCGCGTCGCCCAACTCGATCTTGTCGAAACGAGGTAGCGCGCTCACTTGGTCACCCCCACAGTGTCAAGGACGCCATTCAGTCCGGCAACGACATCCATGCCCATCGCGATGGTGCCGTCGATGATGCCGGAGCTGTCGACGTCTCCGAGTTCTTTGATGTTGCCGGCCAGCAGCACCTGCTTCGCCCCGGCATTCTTAAGCGCAGTGGCCACCTCAAGGCCTTGGGTCGCGTAGACCTTGGCCGATGAGCAAAGGCAAACCACTGGAGTTCCGGATGCCTGCCAAGCGGCCACGATCTGTTCGGTGGAGCCGCCTTCGACCTCCGGGGTCGCCAGACCCGCGATGTGGAAGTAGTTGGACGCAAAGCCCTCGCGTCCGCCGAAGTCACGTCGGGTGCCCAGGCAGGCCAGGAAAACCTTGGCGTCGGTACCTGCAGTGGCGTCACGCAGTGCTTCGAACGGCTCGGAGTTGCGTGCCCACTTGAGCCCGGCATAGTGCGGGGCCGCCGGACGCTCAGCGCGGTCGGTGATCGGCGCTTCGCCCGGATTCGGGAACTCCGAGACTCCGGTGATCGGCAGCTTGCGAGTGGCCAGCAGCTTGGTGCGGCTTGCGTTCAGATCCGCGAGGGTCTCGGCGATCATCCCGGCAGCCAACGCCGCCACCATGCCACCAGCAGCCTCGACCTTGCCAAACTCGGCCCAGGCAGCCTCGGCGATCTGGCGCGTCAGCGACTCGATGTACCAGGCGCCACCTGCGGGGTCGTTGACCCGACCGATGTTCGACTCTTCGGCTAGCACGATCTGGGTGTTGCGGGCCACCCTGCGACTGAAGTCGTTCGGCAGGCCCCAGACCGTGTCGAACGGCAACACAGTGATCGCCTCCGCGCCGCCGACAGCGGCCGAGAAGGTCGCGATAGTGCCGCGCAGAATGTTGACGTAGGGGTCATCGCGAGTGATCTCGCGCCAAGAGGTGACCGCGTGCTGGCGGGCGCCGCGCTTAGCGGGGCTGACCTCGAAGACCTCACCGACCCGCGCCCAGGCAGTGCGCAGCGCGCGCAGCCTGGCGATGGTGGCAACCTGGTCGCAGGCGGCGGTGACACGGAAGTTGATCGAGTCGAAGGCATCGTCCACGCTGACACCCTGTTCGACCAGCGCACGCACATACTCGACCGCTGTGGCGAGCAGCCAGGCGACCTCGTGCACATCACCGGCACCGGCGTTGTGGTAGATCGTGCCGTCCACGACGAAAGCGCGTGACTTGCTGTAGCCAGCCAGCCGCTGCACCCACTTCGAAACGCTCGACAGGTCGGGGGTGCCGCCGTTCAGAGCCGCAGCACCGATCGGGTCAAGCCCGAGATTCAGGGAGAGTTCGGCCTTGTCCTTGTCGGATGCCTCGAAGACGGCCAGCAGGGCTTCGGCGGCACCCACCTGGTCGGTGCGGCTAGATACGTCCACCTTGGCAAGGTCGAGCAGTACGTCGGCCAAGCTCGTGGCGACGTCGGCAGCGGCAATGGCGTCCGGATCTACCCGCAGCCAGATACTGGTCGCCCCGCGCTCCAAGTCGGTGCGGATGGCCTGCCGGGTGACGGCGTTGTCGGGGTCTTCGTGCAGCGCCCGCACATCCCAAGCATCCATGTCGCCGTTGCGGACGGTAGTGCCGCGCGTGAACGGCACGACTGCCGGGGCGCCGAGCTCAGCTACGGCGTCCTGCTTGGTGTAGATAGGTTCCACGACCAGACCATCAACGGTCCTGGTGCGAAGCCGGTCGATGGCCTTCTCAGCCGTCAGCTGCTTGCCTTCCGGACGTCCCTTGTTCAGTACCTTGGCGACTTCGGCAGCCCACTGCGC
>JAAYVP010000131.1 GCA_012517115.1 Brooklawnia sp.
CAACCAGGTCATCGCTTCGAGGCTGGCCTGCGGATCGTCCGGGTTCTCCGCAGAGGAGACCTGCCCCATCGTCGCCACGAAGACCTCGCGAGCACCCATCGCACCGAGCAAGCCGACGGTGATCCGCCAGTCGAATCCGAGCGGTTCGAAGATCGGCTGGATCGTCTTGCCCAATGCAGCGGCAGCCGAATTGTCCAGTTGATAGGCGGCGACGGCGACCTCGTCGGCCGGATCAACCCCGGCAGCGGTCAGCTGTTCGGTCGATGCTGCGGGCAGTGAGAGCAGAGCCCAGATAAGCAGCGACATGATCAGGATGATGCCACCGACCCGGCGCACAAAACTGGCGCAGGCATCCCAAACGGCTCGGCCGAGTTCGCGCGGGCTAGGCATCCGGTAGCTGGGCATCTCCATGTAGAACGGCAACTCGGGGCCCTTGCCTTTGAGGAGGTGCTTGAAGATCCAGGCAGTCGTCATCGCAGCGACTGCCCCCAGCACGTAGAGGCCGAACATCACTAGGCCCTGCAGTCCGAGCGGTCCGATCCGGGTTTCGGCCGGCACCAGCATTCCGATCAGCAGCGCGTAGACCGGCAGCCGGGCTGCGCAGGTCATCAGTGGGGCGGTCATCATGGTGGCCAACCGGTCGCGGGCGGACGGCAGCGTCCGGGTGGCCATGATGCCAGGTACCGCGCAGGCGACCGAGCTCAGCATGGCGACGAACGCGCGTCCCTCAAGTCCCGCGCGCCCCATCACTCGGTCCATCAGGAACGCCACCCTGGCCATATAGCCGGTCGCCTCGAGCAGCGTGATCATGGCGAACAGCAACGCGATCTGCGGCAGGAAGACCAATACGCCACCGACACCGCCTATCAGCCCGTCCGCAAGCAGCCCAGAAAGCCAGTTGATGTCGATGTGCGCTCGGACCAGTTCGGCTAACCAGCCGAAGAAGACCTCTATCGCCTCCTGCAGGGGCGCAGCCACGGCGAAGATGACCTGGAAGAAAAGCGCCATAGTCAAGAAGAAGATCAGGGTGCCCAAAGCCGGGTGGAGCAGCACCGCATCAAGCCTGCGGGTGCGGGCGTCTACCGCAGGTGCTCGGTAACCGGAGCTGCGCAGCACCGAGGTGATCCAACCGGTGACGTTCCGCGGCTCGGTCGGCGCCGGCACGGCGGGCGAAGTCCAGGTTTCCGGCTCGATCAGCGCGAGCTTCAGGTCGTACAACTGCGCTCGGTTGCCAGCTGTCACCACCATCAGCTTGTTCCCAACGGCCCGGCTGAGGCGTGCGACGTCCACCGAGCCCTGCCGGCGGGCGAGTTCGTCGCTGAAGGTGAGCACGGCCAACGTGGGGATGGTCAACTGCTGCACTTGGGCCAGCAACCCGAGCGAACGCTGCAGGCTGGTGGCGTCCAGGACGACGAGCAGCGCGTCCGGCCGCAACGGATTGTCAGATTCGAGGACTTCCGCGATGAGTTCCTCGTCGGGGCTGATCGGGTCGAGAGAGTAGGAGCCAGGCAGGTCTTCGAGGACGATCGTCTGGCCGGCCACACTGGTGGTGCCGGTATATCGACTGACTGTCACCCCAGGGTAGTTGCCGACTTTGACGTTGAGCCCGGTGAGGGCGTTGAAGAGAGTCGACTTTCCGGCGTTCGGGTTGCCAACCAAGGCGATCCGGCGGTCAGGCGTTTTGAGCGCCGAAACCCGCCGGTCACTGCCACCGCCGGCACCAACGTCACCTGGATGGTCGTGGCAAGACATCTCAGGCGACACGCACCACGATGCGATCGGCGTCCCGACGACGCAACAGCATCTCGCTGCCACCGACCTGGAAAACCAATGGGTCTCGCAAGGGGGCTCGGCGGATCAACTGAACCTCGACGCCCTGGGCGAAGCCGAGGTCGAAGAGCCGGCGGCAGACCGCCATGTCATCCTGTTCCCCGTAGCCGGCGATGAAGGCGCGCTGCCCGCATTCGAGGCGGCCCATGGCGATGCAGCCCGCCGCGTTCGGGTCACAGACCTCGAGACAACGGTCACACAGCGGCGACAAGACCGAATTCATACACTAAGGTTAGCATTGCCTAAACGACTCGAATCAGGGGGGTCGGAACAAGCCGGCGACCAGGGGATTCAGGCGTGCCGCTGGTTGTCGTCGGGTCGACGGCCGAACAGCAACATCGCAACGGCTGCGCCATAGCAGGCCAGCGCCAAACCGAGGATGGTTTTGTTGCCCATGGTCAAACCATAGGCGAGATGGTTGAATCGACAGCAACGTTGCCGGTAGAGGTTGCCTATCCTGTTGCCACCGGAGGCGCCGGTGCCCGAGCCTCAGCGAACATGACACGATTGCCCTGTGCCCACATACGTGATGCTGCTGAACCCATCCGCGAACCGCGTATACCGACAGGCAACCGCCGCTTTAGCAGCGGCGGAGTTGACGGTCACCGCACCGTTCGCCTCCGAGATCGCCGCAGGCAGGATCGGGGCCGCCGACGCGCTGAGCTTCCGGGCGGACGACATCGACGAACTCGTTCTGGCCGCACAATCGGCGCACTTGGTGACCTTCCGGCAGGAGGGTGACCTGCTGCGTCCCGTCGACGTGCCCGACATCTCGGTGCTGGACGACGACCTGCTGACCATCCCCAAGTATCAAGGCAAGACGAACGAGGGGTTCACTCGGCTGCTGCTGCACCTCACCCTCAGTCAGATCGACCGGCCCGGCCCGCTGGAGGTACTCGACCCGCTAGCCGGACGCGGCACTACCCTGCTCGCTGCCTGGCAGGCCGGCCACCACGGTTTCGGCGTCGAGGCCGACGAGAAGGCCTTCGAAGCGTTGGCGAGCTACCTGAAGACTTACCTGCGCACCAAACGAATAAGGCACACCGCGCAGATCACCCCGGTCCGGCGCGAGGGACGAACGTTGGGACGCCGACTGGACGCAGAGGTGCGGCTGAGCGAGGCCACTCACGATCAACCGGCACGCCCTGGCATGCCCACCCTAAGGATGTCGGTCTTCACCGGCGACACCCGCGACTCGGCGGCACTGTACGGACGCAAGAAGTTCGACGCCATCGTCACCGACGCGCCCTACGGCGTGGTGCATGGCGCAGAACAGCGTGACGTCAACGCGGGCGGCGCCAGCGCGTCCGCGAGGGGTCGGGCTGGCGGGTCGGGGCGCGGGGGCTCCCAGCGGAACCGCTCCGCACAGACTCTGCTCACCGAGGCCATTCCGGTTTGGCGAGGCCAGTTGAAGGCCGGAGGCGCGCTGGGAATTTCATGGAACACCCACACCCTGTCGCGTGGTCGGTTGCTGGAGATCATCTCTCAGGCTGGCCTGCAAGCCCACGATGAGGGACCCTGGCGCCAATTCGCGCACCGAGTGGATGCCTCTATCAACCGCGACCTACTGGTTGCCATCACCCCATGAAGCCGACCGGGGGGCTAGCTTTGAGCCATGACCCGGACGCTCTTC
>JAAYVP010000132.1 GCA_012517115.1 Brooklawnia sp.
CAGATTGCGTCCCACCACCCGCACGGTCTGGCCGGTTTGCCCCACCGCCGGCTCGACCCTGATGATCCAGGGCTGGTTGAAGACCGCGTTCCAGTCGGATTGGGTGATGGGCTGCAGAGTGAAGACACCGGCCTGGCCGCCGGGGCCGTTGGCGCCGCCGGGGCCGCTGGCGCCATTGTGGCCGTCGGCCCCAACCCGGCTCGGCTCCTCGTCACACCATGGCCAACTGTCGTCGCCCGGTGCGCCGCCTGCGCCGCCCGCACCGCCGATGCCTCGCTCGCCACCGTTGCCGCCCGCGCCGCCGTTGATGTTGACGGACAGGGGACGCTGCGTGGCGAGCAGCACGAGGTTTTCGTCGAGGGTGTGGATGGTCAGGTTCCCGCCGGAACCGCCCGCGCCGCCGGGGCCCCCGGCACCTCCCGGGCCGCCGTTCCCTCCGTTCCCGCCATGCCCAACGCTGCGAGCGCAGTGACAGGCGTGGCTTTGGGCGGGTCGGCCTCGGGCGCCGTCGCTGCCGTTCCCGCCGTGTTGCCCGGCCTGCCCGGCCCCACCCCGTCGTCCACCGAGGTTGATGTCGGGTAGCCCCTCCGGGGTGTGCAGGACGTAAATGGTCACGTCCGGGGCCGCACCGAGCGAATCGCCGTTGTTCCCGGCCCCGCCGTTGCGTCCGGCGGCGCCATCGCCACCGCTGCGGCCCGTGTTGCCTTCGCCCGGTGAGTAGACATTGCGGTCGTTGGCGGGCGAGCCGGTGGCTGCCCTCGCTGGGCTCATCGGGGCGCGCGCCTCGGGCGTCCGGTTGGCGTCTTCGTAGGTGATCAGGTTGACGTCGCTGTAGCGGATCTCTTCGGTGATTATCGTGAGCGAGGTGACGTCCCTGCCGATGATCAGGCGGGCGTCGGCTTCCACGAAGTCGACCAGCGACCCGATGATCACGGCATCGGTGACCGGATTGGGGACGAATCGCAGGCTATCGCTGAGTGCTTCCACCCGCTTGAAGCGCAGACCCTTGGCAATCGTTGCGGTGACCAGGTCGAAGTTGGTTAGGGAGGTGACGAGCTTCAGCTTCGGCAGTGCGACGTAGTAGCCAGGATGGATGACCCTTTGCCCCTGCACCTGAAAGGTGCCCAGGGATGACAGATCCGTCACCCCGGCGTCCTCCATCAGGGCGCGCACCCCCGCCATCGAAGCGAGTCGGTTGAAAGGGTTCAGCAGACCAGTCACCGCGGTGATCAGGGCCTCCGGGTTGGTCTTGGCCACCGCATCGGTTATCAGCTTTGCGTCGTGCAGCACTTGTCTGATGTTCATCGGCGACGCAAACGGCTTCGGGTCGATGCCCTTCGCGTAGCCGATCCAGCCGTAAACCACTGACGGCGTGATCTTCAGCTTGTCGTCCAGCTTACCCTCGGCCAGCGCAGCTTGGATGGCCTGCATGAGCTCGCGGGGCTGGCTGACCGCCAGTTGCTCCCTGGTCCGCAGCCCCGTCCGGGCGATGATCGCGGCAGCCACCTCAGGCGCAAACCTGTCGGCGTGAGCCATTTCGGCATACAACCTGAAGGTCTCAAGCTGCGCGACGGGCACCTTGGTTTCTTGTGCCACCGCCCGGAGATCGGCCTTCAGCAGAGCCTGTCGATCTTTGACACCCGCCCGCTCAAGCGCCTCAATCTGCGACTCAAACGACGCCCTGAGAACCTGGAATGGGTCGACCAGCGGCGGCCCCTCGGGACGTTCATTCTCCCGCGCTACCGCCACCTCAATGCAGATCTCCGTCGAGGCAGCGGCGTCGATCAGCGGATCTGTGGTCTTCACCAGTCGACCGAAGGTGTTGATCACTTCGACGACAATATCGGGGCCGCCCTCAGCCTTCCGCTCGTCATCGGACTTGGTGAAGTCTGCTCTACGATAGTGCAAGATAAATTCGCCGTTCAGCAGCGTAGTTGCGCTGCCGAGTAAGTCCTTACGCGTGTTGTCGCTGTCGTAGGCGACAACACGATAGCCCGACAGTCCCTTGCCGGTCTTGGCGTCGCGCACCAGCCCACGAAGTTCGCAGCCGCCCACAGGCTTCCCCGGGCTGACTTGTCTGTGCTCCATCTCCGGCCCCCTTCGAACTTGCGCTGCCGATGCACCCGATGAGCGCGCAGATCCTGCGACGGCTCTGGGCTGCTGCGAGTTCAGGGCGAACAGCGAGCGCGAGCGTGGTTCCACCTGCCTGACTCTGGCCCTTGACGGGGGGACACTGGGGCCATCTTCAACCCATCGGCCTTGACAAACCCTTCCATTGAACCGTCCGCACTGACCAAAGGGGCAAACCCAGAATGCGCGCGCTGGGCGCGTGCTGTCAAGACCACGTCAGCCCGTTCGACAGGAGCAGCGCAGCCTTGTGTGATATGGCTCACAGTCGCATCCCCACTGCTTGACAGAGCGAGGATGGGCTAGCCCGAGAGCCGCTCCGCCGGAGTCTACTTCGCCTAGTCAAAGCGACTTTCCACTGGTCGGGGTGACAGGATTTGAACCTGCGACCTCTTCGTCCCGAACGAAGCGCGCTACCAAGCTGCGCCACACCCCGATGGCCCGGAGGCCGACAGCTAGCTTAACCCACCCCGGCAGCCGGGCACCAATC
>JAAYVP010000133.1 GCA_012517115.1 Brooklawnia sp.
CAGCTCTTGCCGGGCGCTGGAGCCCGAGATGGTCGCCGCGATCTGGAACAGCGTCTCGACGTCGGACAAGTCGAACATCAGCGGATCAAAGCTGGTGGAGGCGACCAGATCGGTGCCGTCGTCGCTCGGCGAGATCTTGCCAGCTTCCCAGACCACCGAGCGAGGCCGATCACCTTCGTCCACATAGGTGAGCCGCGCCCTGGTGCGATCTAAGACCAGTCTGACGACGGGTTTGCCGTCCGCTGCGGCGACCAATTGGGCGACGACCTGGGTGGCCCGGCCCTTGGTGAACAGATCGTAGGCGACCGGCAGTGGCGTGGCTGTGGCATTCGCGAGGGTGGCACCGGAGCCCGATGGGGTGGCAGTGGGCGACGGGGTGGTTGGACTTGAGGTCTGCACCGGGGCCTGATGGCCGCATGCGACCAGCAGGATGACGAGCCAGCACACCAAGGCCCGAGTCGCCGAGTGCCGGCGCTTAGGCCGCTGGTGGTTCGTCATCGGATGAGCCTACCTTGCGTTGCTGTGGGCATGCTTGACAGATGCAGGCCCTTGACTTCAGCCGACGCGCAGACGAACTAGCTCCCGAGGTGCTGGGGTTGGTGCTGTGGCATGGCCAGATCGGCGTACGCCTGACGGAAGTGGAGGCCTACTTAGGCTTGGACGATCCGGCATCGCACGCCTTTCGCGGACCGCGCGGTCGCGCGGCCACCATGTTCGGGGAACCTGGGCGGCTCTATGTCTACCTGAGTTACGGCATCCATCTGGCGGCTAACCTGGTCTGTTCGCCGGCCGGCCAGGCGTCCGCCCTGCTGTTGCGTGCTGGCGAGGTGGTAGCCGGTGAGGAGTTGGCGCGGGCGCGCCGGGTGTCGGCAAGGTCTAGGGCTACCGGGCTCGCGGCCGCCCGACTGGCCAGTGGACCGGGTAACTTGGGCCGCGTCCTCGGCCTGACAAGGCAGGACGATGGGGCGCCGCTGGGGGAGGAATTCTTCCTGCAGTCAACTGGCGAGTCTGTGGAGGTTGGGCGCGGCCCGCGGGTCGGTATCTCGGTGGCGACTGACTGGCCCTTGCGGTTCTGGATCATCGGTGACCCGACGGTAAGTACGTACCGGCGTGGCGCTCGGCAATAGCTGGAATCGACTCCCAAGCCTGTGGGCGGCGCATTACTGTATCTGCAAACCCCGACCAGCGCTGGTCTGGGCGTCCGAACAAATGAAACAAGTGAGGTCCCCATGGAACAGACAAGTGAGGCCACTGGCGAGACCGAAGTCGCAGCCGTCGTCGTTAGCCGGACCCTGCCCCACCCGGTGAAGACCGTCTGGGACGTCCTCATGACGAGCGACGGCTCCGAGGCCCTGCTGGGGCCGGGCGGACAATTGGGATCAAAGGGCACGTCCTGGCAATCCCACGATGGACGCCAAGGCGTCATCCGCAGTTTCCACCCGCTGGAGCAGATCCGCTTTTCTTGGCGACTGCGCGACGCGGCGCAGCCTTCCTTGGTTGATGTCCGGCTGATCCCGGAGGGCGAGGAGGCGACGCAGGTGCAGATAGAACACTCTAAACTCGCGCCGCGTACCGACCGGACATGGGTGAAGGATCGTTGGGAGGCGGCACTCGACCGCATCGAGAGCGACTGCTTATAGACCACGGTCTGCCGCCGCTTACCAGCAGGGTCTAGGCTCTTCGACATGATGAAGTTCTCCAAGACCCTGCTGGTTGTGCTTGGCGTGGTGATCTCACTAGCCTTCGCCGGCGTGATGATCTACGTCGTCATCCAGGTCAACCAACTCCACGCAGTCGCCATCGCCAACCGCAGCGCCGGGTTCATGAACCCTCGGAATTGGATGCTGATCGGTGCCGGTCTCGGCTTCTTGGGAGGCTTCATGCTGGGTCTCGGCTTGGCGCTGCCGAGCCAGACGTTCAAGGCGCGCTACGCCGAACTGCGGAGAGCCGAAGAGATCGTCGCGGCCAAGCAGACTGGTCTTGACCGGGCAAGCGCGGCCGATGTTGCGGCCACCGCCACTGACGAACATGTCGCCGATCCGCGCCGAGAGTCAGAGGCGCAGTAGCTCACCGCGGTTTCGTCAGCCTTCGTTCCGCGGCCAACCCTGCGGGAGATTGTCAAGAAGACCCTCCTCCAGCCGTCGCTGGAGTTCTTGCAGCCGATCGCTGGCAGCGCTTTCGGCGGTGCCCACGATGATCTGTTCGTTCCACCCGGATGGCCCACTGGGCCTTTCGTCGGTCTCTTCGGGTTCGGGCGCATTTTCTGACGGTGCCGCACTTGCGCTGGGCGCCGCCTCGTACGACGCCGTTTTCTGGGGCACGCCCAGGATGATCGGCTCCGCGGTGTAGCGGGGGCCGGTCGGCTCCGGTGAGGCGTAGCTAGTTGGCGGAGCGGACGTGGCTTGTACGATTTGGTCGGACTGATCGGCAGCGGCTTTCACCGGCGCCCGTCCAATAGCAATCGTCAAGCCCATCAGAGCCAGTACCAGTATCAGCGAACCTGCGATAACGGCGCTCAAGAGGCCGTCGGGGCCGCTGCTCTGGTCTGAGCTGGAGCGGCCCAGGAAGCTGAGCAGCGGCAGTCGGTCGCTTCGCTGCATCCGCTTGTCGACAAGATCGGCCATTGGACACCCTCCTCGGTAGACCGGTCCCGAAGCTGAGATTTTTCTGAGAATCAATGGTACAAATATACATTTCCCGCTATCTTCTGGCCACTCCGGTTGCCAGTGGCATGCGTTCGCGCCAACAGTGCGGTACGATGCAGTGTCGCACAGCGAAACGCGCATTTCAGCGAGAGGGGTTTCTTGATGGAGAATCGACACACGGTCAGCAAGCAGGAAGTC
>JAAYVP010000134.1 GCA_012517115.1 Brooklawnia sp.
CACCCAACTCACCGAGCGGGTCCTAGCGAGTGCCTCTGAACTCCAGGCGGTGGGCGCATTCTGCATCGGCACTAACCAGATCGACTTGGACGCGGCCGCCCGGCTCGGTATCGCTTGCTTCAACGCGCCCTACAGCAACACTCGCAGTGTCGTTGAACTGGCCATGGCCGAGATCGTCGTGCTGGCGCGCCACCTGACCGACAAGAACAAGCAGATGCATGAGGGCATCTGGGATAAGTCCGCCGGCGGCGCCCACGAGGTCCGGGGTCGCACCCTCGGATTGGTTGGATACGGCAACATCGGTTCGCAGTTGTCCGTGCTCGCCGAATCCTTCGGGATGCGGGTCTGGTTCTATGACGTGGTAGACAAGCTGGCCTTAGGCAATGCGAAGCGGGTTGACAGCCTGGACGAACTGCTGGCCACTTGCGAAACCATCAGCGTCCACGTCGACGGCAGACCGGAGAACAAGAACCTGTTCGGCGAGGCTGAATTCGGCAGGATGCGTCCCCGCTCGCTCTTCCTGAACCTGTCTCGCGGCCATGTCGTGGACGTCCCGGCGCTGGCTGCCGCAGTGCGGTCGGGCCACATCGCTGGCGCCGGCGTGGACGTTTACCCCAGCGAGCCCCGTGCAGCGGGCGACCCGTTCGTCAGCGAACTGCAAGGCCTGCCCAACGTCATCCTCACCCCCCATGTCGGCGGCTCCACCCAAGAGGCACAGGTCGACATCGGCCGTTTCACCGCCGGCAAACTCATCGACTTCATGACCGCTGGCTCCACTGTGATGAGCGTGAACCTGCCGCAGGTGCAGGTGCCCCCGCAGCAAGGACGCCGGGTGATCCACATCCATCGCAACGTGCCCGGGGTGCTGGCCAACCTCACCAGGGTGCTGAGCGCGCATCATGCCAATATCGCTTTCCAGGCGCTGAACACCAACAGCGAGGTCGGCTATGTGGTGACCGACGTTACCTCGGCTGCCCCGGGCCTCACCCGCGAGCTGACTGAAATCCCGCACACCATCCGGGTGCGGGTCTTCTGATCTGAGTCTGGTTCAGTTGACGTCGATCTGGTGCAGCGTCGGGTTGGCGGCTACCGAGGCCACCATCGTGACGACCTGCCCGGGGTAGAACTCCACCATGGTGAAGCTTTGCCCTTCGGTCATGGCGCGATATCCCCGCTTCTGGTACATCGGGTCTGCCGCATAGCTCACCCCGCCCGCGATAGCGACCGGGATGCCAGCCAACGTGGACGAGCCGGGCACGTGCTGGTGGCCCGACAGGATGATCCGGACGTCGCTGCCGGTCAGCGCCTCAGCCAGATCGCCCGGGTTTCGCAGGGCGAACTGCGACATCACGGCGGACGCGCTGGGCACCGGCGGGTGGTGCACAACCAACACCGTGCCGTGGCGCGCAGGGCTGGCGAGTTGCTCGGTGAGCCATGCGAGTCGGCTGCGGCTGATTTCGCCATGCCCGGCGCCCGGTACGGACGAATCCAGCTGGATCAGTCGCAACCCCCGGATCTCGGTGACGCTGTCTGCCGGGCCTAGCGTCGTCGTGAAGTTGCGCCGCTCATCGTGGTTTCCCGCCCCAGCCAGAACTGGGCAGCCGAGCAGCTCAGACTGCTCGGCGACGATGTGCTGTAGCCGCTGATAGGCCTCCGCTGATCCGGCGTCGGCCAGATCCCCGGACAGGATCACCGCATCGAACTCAAGGCCGGAATCGGCTAATCGTCCCAAAGCGAGCCGAAGCTGGGCCTCGGTGTCGATCTGCCCGGCTAGCGGCGCGTTGCCCGCTGTGAGGTGAAGATCGCTGAGTTGGGCCAGTCGGTGAGTCGGCTCGTCGGGCATCAGCCGTGCGGCCCCGGAGCGGGGATGACTATGCCAGTGGTCTCCTCGTCATCGAGGCCAGTCAGCCGCAATCGGTCGACCAGTTCCCCATGCAGCAGTCCGTTGCTGGCGATGGCGCCGGGCCCGTACGGCCCGTCCACCCCGTCCAGATCGGTGAACGTGCCGCCGGCCTCGCGAACGATGATGTCCAAGGCCGCCTTGTCGTGCAGTTGCAGTTCGGGCTCGCAAGCCATGTCGACGGCACCCTCGGCGACCAACATGTAGCTCCAGAAGTCACCGAACCCGCGGCTGCGGCCCGCGTCTCGCAGCAGATCGACGAACCCCTGCCCGCGTCCGCTGGTGATCCAACCGCCGATCGAGGAATAGGCAAGAAACGCGTCTGGCACCCGGCGCACCTTCGACACCCCTATCTGGGTGCCCTTCAGCAGCGATCGCCCGGTGAAGGCGCCAGCTCCCTCGGCGGCCCACCAACGCCGGCCGAGCAACGGTGCGCTGACCACACCGACCCGCACCACACCGTCCACCATCAATCCGATCAGGGTTGCCCAAACCGGCACACCACGCACGAAGTTCGCGGTGCCATCGATCGGATCGATGATCCACTGTCGAGGGCCGTAGCCGGTATCGGGCATCTCCTCCCCGTGTACCGCGTCGCGGGGACGCGCGGTGGACAGCGTCCGACGCAAGGCCTCCTCGACAGAGCGATCGGCGTCCGAGACCGCGGTCCGGTCGGGTTTGGAGGTCACGCGCAGGTCCTGTGCCTTGAACCGGTTCTCGGTGATCGAGTCGGCGTTGTCGGCCATCAGGTGCGCCAGGCGCAAGTCATCGATGAAGGAGGCCATGTGCCCAACGTTAGCCACTCTGCTCGACCAACGCCTCCACGATCCGCCGGAAGGACGCGAGTCGGCTCGGCGCGAGTTCGCCACGTGCGACCGCCTCGTCCAACCCGCACTCGGGTTCGTCGGCGGTGTGCCGGCAACCCCGGGGGCAGTCGTGGGTGAACTCGCTCAGGTCGGAGAAGGCGTCCAGCACCGACTGCGGGGTGACGTGGCTCAGCCCGAAACTGCGGACCCCCGGTGTGTCGATCACCCAGCCGGCACCGTCGGGCAGTTCTAAGGCGATAGCCGAGGTGGAGGTGTGTCGACCACGCCCAGTGACTTCGTTCACTGCCGCAGTAGACCGCTCCGCACCCGGCACCAACCGGTTGATCAGAGTCGACTTGCCAACTCCGGAGTGCCCGACCAGGACCGTGACGTGCCCAGTGAGCAACGCAGCTACCTCGTCGAGGCGGGAGCCCGGCTGGGTGACGACGACCGGCACCCCCAGCGGCTCGTAGAGCGCGACCACGGTGTCGGCGCTGGCAAGGTCGGCTTTGGTCAGGCAGACGATCGGGGCGATCCCGGCCTCGTAGGCGGCGACCATAATGCGATCGATCATGCCGGGTCGCGGCGGCGGGTCGGCGAGCGCACTCACGATCATCAACTGGTCGGCGTTGGCCACGATCGGGCGTTCGCTGGGATCGGTGTCGTCGGCGGTGCGTCGCAGCACGGTGGTGCGCGGCACCACCTCGACGATGCGGGCCAAGGTTCCTTCGCCGCCACTGGTGTCGCCGACCACTCGCACCAGGTCACCGACGATGACCGCCTTGCGTCCCAGCTGGCGAGCCTTGGCGGCGCTGATCAGCACGCCCGAGCCGATCAGACGGCAGCGGAAGCGTCCTCGATCGACCGTCAGCACCCGAGCTACCTCGGCTTCGGCGTAGTCAGGTCGGTCCTTGGTGCGTGGACGGGTGCGGCGCTGGGGTCTGGCCCCGAACTTCTCCGGATCGACGTCGGCGTATGCCTCGGCTGTTCGCCGGGCGTCGCTCATCAGATCGTCCTGGTGGTTTGGGTGAGCATCGCGTGCCAACGGTCGGCGAAGTCCGGCATCGTCTTCGCGACCGCACCGATGTCGTCCACCAGCACGCCCGGCACTACTAGGCCGACCAAGGCGGCCAAGTGAGCGAGGCGATGGTCGTCGTAGCTGCGCAGAGCCCTGGTCGGACGCAGCCCTTCGCCGGCCGGCCCGGCTCCGACAATGACCAACCCGTCGGCGGTCTGCCGCACTTTGACGCCGATGCTCGAAAGCTCTGCGCTGATGGCGGCCAACCGATCGGTCTCGTGGCCACGGATGTGCGCCACGCCGCTGATCGTGGTGGTGCCCGTGGCGAAGGTGGCGAGCGCCGCCACCACCGGTGTCAGCTCACTGGCGGCGTGCAAGTCGAGTTCCGCGCCACACAACGCACCATCGGGACGCGCCGACAGCCGGTCACCGTCGCGTTCAGTGGTTGCACCCATCCGGGCAAGCAGATCGCGGATCAGATCACCGGGCTGGGTGGTCAGAGTCGGCCAGCCGGGCACCGCGACCGACCCGCCGGTCAGCACGCCAGCGGTCAGGAAGACGGCGGCGTTGGTGAGGTCGGGCTCGATGCGCTGGTCGCGGGCAGCGATCGGCCCTGGCTGCACAACCCAGCGTCCCGGCTTGTGATCGTCCAGTTGGACGCCACGGTCGCGCAACATCGCCACAGTCATCTGGATGTGGGGGAGAGACGGGACTGTGGCGCCGGTGTGCCGCAAGTCGATGCCCTCAGGGAACCTAGCCGCGGGCAGCAGCAAGGCCGAGATGAACTGGCTGGACGCACTCGAATCGATGGCCACCTCGGGCCCGCTCAAGCGTGCCGGGGCGTCCATAGTGAACGGCAGTGCGGTCGCGTCGATGTGCACGCCGAGTTGGGTGAGACCATCGAGCAGCGGGGCCATGGGCCGTTGACCGGCCCTCGGATCTCCGAAGAAGCTGGTGCGTCCGGGAGCCAGCGCCGCCAGCGGCGGGACGAAGCGCATCACGGTGCCCGCAAGGCCACAGTCGATGCCTTCCGGTACCGCCAAGAACTGTGCTGGCGGCAGCACCCTCGCCACCGGCGATCCATCGGCCAGCGCAGGCAAGTCTTCGATGGTCGCCCCCAGCCGCCGCAGCGCCGTCATCATCAGGCCGGTGTCGCGGGCGGCCAAGAGTCCGGTGAGTTCGCTGGGCGCGTCCGCCAGCGCAGCCAGCAGCAATGCACGATTAGATTCTGACTTCGACCCCGGCAGTGCGCAGACTGCGTCCAGCGGCCGGTGGGCCACCGGCGCAGGCCAAACGCTCAGTTGAGCGCTCCCTTCACCTGACGCGCCACCTTCTTGGCGTTCTTCTTCACGTTCTTCTCCGCCTGGTCCAGGTTGCGTCCTACTGCTTCGGAAGCTTTCTTGGCGCCCTTGGTCGCAGCGTTTCGGGACTGCTGAGCGCGCCAGGCGAGGCTAGGGCGTCCAGCAGTGTCTTGGGTGGCGGTGATCGCTGCCCCGAACAGCGCCAGTTGGCTGAGCGTGCCGGAGCGATCCTTCGACTCTGAGGCACCCACCAGTCGTGGCAACGTGGCAGCGGCCAACAGCACGGCGCCGGGACGCCGGGCGATACCGGTGGCGTAGGCCACACCACCGACGATCTGTGCCAAGCCCAGCAGGCGCGTCCAGGTGCGTGCATCTTCGGGCACCCGGTCGGCGGTCTCGGGTGGCAGGAAGGACTGCACCGCAGGCACCACCCGGTCAACAGTTGTGGCGATCTGGTCGGCGTTCTGGTCCGGCTTGGTCAGCAGTTGGTACCCATCAGTCACGAAATAGGCAGAGAAGAGGACTCGACCGGCGAAGCGCAGCAATGACATAGTCCATTCCTACTCGCTGAAGGCACTCGGGCGAGGCAGTTCCGACCAATTCGATCCCGTGGACCGACCACCGGCGGAATAGGTTGTAGCCATGTGTGGTCGCTATGCCGCTTCGACGCACCCGGACAGACTGATCGAGATCTTCGACGTCGACGAGGTGCCGGATGGTCTGCCCGCCGTCGGACCGGAAGGACTGGCCGAATGGTCAAGGCCGAGATGGAACATCGCACCGACCGACATGGTGCCTGCGGTGCTGGAGCGTGCTCGCGAGCAGGTCGACGTTCGCTTGCTCACCGGACTGCGGTGGGGGTTGGTGCCGAGCTGGTCGAAGACCCCGAATGCTGGCGCCCGGATGATCAACGCCCGGCTGGAAACCGTGGACACCAAACCGGCGTTCCGCAAGGCGTTCGCGTCCCGACGCTGCCTGCTGCCGGCCGACGGCTACTACGAGTGGCAGGCCGTTAGCCGGCGCGGACGAAGCTACAAGCAGCCCTACTTCATCGTCCCCGCACAAGGGTTGATGGTGATGGCAGGTATCTACGAGTTCTGGCGAGACCAGACGGGCGGTGATTGGTTGGTCACCTGCGCGATCATCACCACGCAGGCAGCGGACGACCTGGGCACCATCCACGACCGGATGCCGGTACAGGTGACCCGCCAGGACTGGGATGCCTGGCTCGACCCGGGACTCAACGACACCTCGGCGGCCAAGGGGTTGCTGCACACCCCCGACCCCGGCGAGATGCTGGTCAGACCGGTTTCCACCCTCGTGAACCGGGTCGGCAACGACGGGCCCGAACTGGTCGCCGCAGTCGAGTTGGAATAGCAAGGATGCGGTGGGCGTTCCAATTGACATGCAAATCGCCCTGCTGGATCGCTCGCTGGCCGTTCCCCGTGCCGGAGGCTACAGCCCTGTTGTGCGGGATTCGGTATTGTGGCCTGCGATGACGATTCCCAGTACCGATGTGCGCGACACCGAAACCGACGCTGAACGCGCCGAGAGGTTCGAGCGGGACGCCATGGGCTACCTCGACCAGCTATATGGTGCCGCCCTGCGCATGACCCGAAACCCCGCGGACGCGGAGGATGTGGTGCAAGAGACCTACGCCAAGGCCTTCAGCTCCTTCGATCAGTTCACCCCCGGCACGAACCTGAAGGCGTGGCTGTATCGCATCCTCACCAACACTTACATCAACACCTACCGCAAGGCCCAACGCCAGCCGAAGATCAGCGGCTCAGCCGATGTCGAAGACTGGCAACTCGCCCGCGCCGCCTCACACAGCTCCGGCGGTCTGCCGTCTGCCGAACGCGAGGCCTTGGACAAGCTGCCCGACGCAGCGATCACCGACGCACTAGAGTCACTTTCCCCCGACTTCCGGCAGGCCGTGCTGCTGGCAGATGTGGAGGGCTTCTCCTATAAAGAGATCGCCGAGATCATGGGTACCCCGATCGGGACCGTGATGTCCCGGCTCAACCGGGGACGCAGCCAGTTGCGTGAAAAGCTTGGCGACTACGCCAGGCAGCGGGGCATCGGCCGCGAAGGCGACGGCGAAGATGATTGAGCAGCCCGAACCCTTGGACATTGAGGATCAGTGCCACCTCGCGCTGCGCAGCGTCCACGCTTTTCTGCACGGCGAGTTGGGCGAGTCGGAAGCCGATCAGATTCGCCACCATCTGCTTGCCTGCGAGAAGTGCATGGACAGCTTCGACGCGGAGGAATTCATCAGCGGTCTGCTGCGGCGCTGTTATGGCCCCACGACCGCCCCTGCGACGCTGCGAGTTCGAGTCTCCCAGCTCACGATTCGTTGGCAGGCACACTGAACGACATCAGCCCCGCAGCATCTGCTGTCGGGGCCGATGGGTGATGCCGGTGTGGCTCAGGCGTTGGGCCGCTTGCCGTGGTTCGCGGCGCTCTTGCGTCGAGCGCGACGCTTGCGTCCACCCTTACCCATACTGACCTCCTGATCTCCCGTGGCCGGGATCGTGTGCGCGGTTGTCAATAATGCCAAACTGCGGGCGCACACCCCAAACGGGGCCCTTCCGGCATTCGGGTGGCGGTGCCACGAACGATGGCGCCTAGAGTAGGGCCATGCTGCGGTTGTCCAAGGTGCTGACGGAGCACACCCACCTCGATGCCGACGACCGCTCGTGGCTGCTCTCGTTGACGCGGGAGTGGCACCTGCTGGCCGACACCAGCTTCTCCGACCTGGTGCTGTGGCTGCCCGACGACAAGGACGAAAACGTCTTCTGGGCGGGGGCACAGATTCGCCCCACCACCGGGCCCACCGCGCTTGAGGACGAGGTGGTCGGGGCGGACATCAGCTACGATCCCGAGTCGCTGGTCAATTGCGCCTGGCTGAGCCGGACGATCTGCGAGACAAGCGACAACCGGCTGCAGGCCGGAATCCCGGTCGACCAGACGGCGATCCCGATCATCCGTCACAACGAGGTGATCGCAATCGTGGAGCGTCACACCAACCGGATGGGGGTCCGGGCACCCGGCGCCCTGGAAGACACCTACCTCGCCGTCGCCGACACCCTCAGCGACATGCTGCTGCATGGCGAGTTCCCGATCTCACCGCCCAGCGACCCCACCACCAGCCCACGGGTGGGCGACGGGCTGATGTGGATCGACACCGATGGCACAGTCACCTATGCCAGCCCAAATGCCGTCAGCTGCCTGCGCCGCCTCGGTTTCGCAGGTGACTTAGTTGGCGACGATGTTCGCACGCTGGCCCCGGCGCTGGCCGACGAGTTCACACGCGAACAGCAGCAAGCACAGACCAGCGATCCCAGCCGGACGGTCTGGGAGGTAACTGTTGAAGAACCGCAAGCCAGCGTCCGCATGCGGGTGGTACCGCTGGTGCGTAACGGCGAGTGGGTGGCTACGGTGGCCCTCTGTCGAGACGTCACTGCGCTGCGTGAACGTGAACGGCAGTTGGTGACCAAGGACGCCACCATCCGCGAGATCCACCACCGGGTGAAGAACAATCTGCAGACGGTTGCCGCGCTGCTCAGGCTGCAGTCACGCCGGATGAACTCCGCTGAGGGACGAGATGCGCTGCGCGACGCGATGCGTCGCGTGCAGTCCATCGCTGCCGTGCACGAGATCCTTTCGCAGGGCTTCGACGAATGCGTCGCATTCGACGACATCGCCGATCGGATCCTGCTGATGGCCGGGGACGTGGCATCGGCGGGTGGCCAGGTCTACGCGCGCCGTCAGGGCTCATTCGGGCTGATTCCCGGCGGCATCGCCACCTCGATAGCCATGGTGTTGACCGAACTTTGTCAAAACGCCATCGAGCATGGTCTACGCAGCGACAACGGTGAGGTGCTGGTCCGGGTCGCGCGGGGTGACAGTGATCTGGTGCTTGAGGTGATCGACGACGGCGCCGGCCTGCCAGACGACTTCGACCTGAGCGGCAGGAGCAGCCTGGGCCTGTCGATCGTTTCGACCCTTATCACCGACCTGGACGGTCAATTCACGTTGACCAACAACCCCGGTGACGGCTCGACAGCTCGGGTATGCGTGACGTGGACGCAACCTGAGGCGCGGTAAGCCCCTACCCGTTCCGTAGCCGTGCGCGAGATGCGCGGCGCTTCATCGCCCGCCGTTCGTCCTCAGACATGCCGCCCCAAACCCCGTGGTCCTGACCTGCCTCAAGCGCCCAACGCAGGCATTCCTCACGAACTTCACAGCGACGACAAACCCTCTTGGCCTCTTCCACCTGCGCCAGGGCAGGGCCTGTGGTGCCAACCGGAAAGAACAACTCGGGGTCTTCGGTTAGGCACGCTGCGCGATGGCGCCAGTCCATTGATTACGGCTCCTTCTTTGCCGATCTTTATCTGCCGGGACAACCCTGCCACGACAGATCACCGGTTGGAAGAGTTGGCCGTGGAAATTGCCACTGTTGCCGCGGCTGACTTCAGCTGTCGCTCAGCGCCGCGTGCAATAATGCGTCCTCCTCGATCATGTGGACGCGGGACGAGCCGGTCGAAGCCGCCGCCGCCGGCTCGCGGCTAAACGGCCGAAGCACGAACTCGCGTCCGAGTGTCTCGCTCATCAAAGGCACCAGGTGTAGCTTCAGGAACTCCCACGGCCCTTGATTCGCCGGCTCCTCCTGCACCCAGCGCACATCCGAAACGTGCGGGTAGTTCGCCAGTTCGGCAGCCAACTCGACGTGCCCGTGCGGGAAGAGCCGCTCGAGAGTCATGATCGCTACCTGCTGGTTCAGACCCATCCGCTCACGTTCCCGAACCAGTTCCCAACGCACCTTGCCCGAGCACAGCAGAATCCTGCTCACAGTGCTGGGATCATCAATGGTCGGATCGCCCTGAACCGGACGCCACTTGCCGGTGGTGAAATCCTGAGGCATCGACATCGCCAGCTTGTTACGCAGCATTGACTTCGGGGTGGCGATGACCACCGGCCGGTGCCAGTTGACTTGTACATGCTGACGGAGCAGGTGGAAATAGCTGGCCGGTGTGGACGGCTGGCAGACCGCCAGGTTGTTGTTGACGCACAACTGCAGGAAGCGTTCAATCCGGGCGCTCGAATGATCCGGTCCGGCACCTTCGTAACCGTGGGGGAGCAGCAGCACGACGCCGGATTTCTGCGTCCACTTGGCGAACCCGGAGGCGATGAACTCATCGATGATGATCTGGCCACCGTTCGAGAAGTCGCCATACTGGGCCTCCCAACAAACCAGCGCTTCGGGTGCGGCCACCGAGTAGCCGTACTCGAAGCCCATCGCCGCGTACTCGCTCAGGAAGGAATCGTAGATGTCGAAGCGCGCCTGGTCTGCGGTCAGGTGTTTCAGCGGCACCCAGGATTCGTTGGTCTCGCGGTCGACGATGGCCCCAAAACGCTGGCTGAAGGTTCCGCGCCGAGAGTCTTGGCCAGCCAACCGCACCGGGTGCCCCTCCATCAGCAGGGTGCCGAAGGCAAGCAGTTCGGCTGTCGCCCAGTCGATCGGTCCGTCAAGGATCGACTGCGCCCGGCGCGCCAACTGAGGAGCGACCTTCGGGTGCACATGGAACCCTTCCGGCAGGTTGGTGTAGACGGCAGCGATCTTCGCCATTTCGGCGGCCGTGGTCGCGGTGCCGACCCGCATGCTGGCTTTGACCGGATAGGCGGGCACCAGCCGGTACTCCTGGGACTCTTTCGGGACATCGGGATTGCGGACGTTGGCGAAAACCTCTTCCAGCCGGTCGCGGAACTTGTTGACCGCGTTCTCAGCGTCCTCAAGCGAGATGTCACCGCGGCCGATCAGTTGCTCGGTGTACAACTTGCGCACCGGACGCTTCTTCTCGATCAGGTTGTAGGTCAACGGCTGGGTGAAACTCGGCTCGTCGCCCTCATTGTGGCCGCGGCGGCGGTAGCAGAGCATGTCGATGACGGCGTCCTTGTGGAACCGCTGCCGGAACTCGAAGGCCAACTGGGCGGCCAGCGCGCAGGCATCGGGGTCGTCGCCGTTGACATGGATCACCGGAGCCTGCACCGCCTTCGCGACATCGGTGCAGTAGACCGAACTGCGAGCATCGGCCGGGCCGGTGGTGAATCCGATCTGGTTGTTCACCACCAGATGCACCGTGCCGCCGTTCCGGTAGCCGGCCAGCTGGCTCATTTGCAGCGTCTCGTAGATGACACCCTGCCCGGCGAAGGACGCGTCACCGTGCATCAGCACCGGCATCACGGCGAAGCCGGAGCCCGGCAACCGGTCGTTCTTGGCGCGCGCTATGCCCTGCACCACCGGATCGACCGCCTCCAGATGAGACGGATTGGCCGCGACGGACGCGCGCACCGTGCGTCCACTGGCCGCCACGTACTCGCCGTCCGCACCCAAGTGGTACTTGACGTCCCCCGAGATGACCTCGTCGCCCTCGGCCAGGTGATCGAACTCGCGGAATATCTGCGAATACAGCTTGCCAACGATGTTGGTCAGTACGTTCAGCCGACCGCGATGCGGCATGCCGATGCAGACCTCACTGACCGAGGCTTAGGCGGCCAGCTCACAAAGTTCGGCCAGGATGACGATCGCGGACTCCGCACCCTCCAAACTGAAACGTGTCTGACCAACATACTTGGTCTGCAGGAAGGTCTCGAAGACTTCTGCCTCGGACAGTTGGTCGAGGATACGCAGGTGCCCTTCCCGCGGCCGCGGCGAATGCTGCTGCTCGACACGTTCCTGGAACCAGCGACGCTGCTCTGGATCGTGGATGTGCATGTACTCGATGCCCAACGTGTGGGCGTAGGAGTCACGCAGAATGTCGATGATCTGGCGCAGGGTCATGAATCCCTCAGCCATGCCGGCGAACTTGCCGACTGGGAACTCGCGATCGAGGTCCCACAGCGTCAACCCGTGGGTTTCGAGCTCAAGCTCCGGATGACTTCGCATCTTGTACTCGAGTGGATCGACATCTGCCTGGAGATGACCGAACGAGCGATAGCCCTGAACCAGCCGGGCGACACGGGCCTGCTTGCCGAGCTGGTGGAAGCGGGTGATCGGGATGTCGGGCGCCCACTTGATCGGCGGGTACGGAATTCGCAGAGCCTCGAAGATACCCTCATAGAAGCCGTCGGCGCCCTGCAGCAGACGGTGAATCGCACGCAGGAACTCGCCGCTCTGGGCGCCCTGGATGACCCGGTGATCGTAGGTGGAGGTCAGCGTGGTGACCTTGCTGACAGCCATTTCAGTGAGGTTCGTCTGCGCAGTGCCCTCAAAATCGGAGGTGTAGCCGATGGCGCCGACACCCAAGATGGTGCCCTGCCCAGGCATCAACCGCGGCACCGACATGCTGGTGCCCAGCCCGCCCGGGTTCGTGATCGACACGGTTGTGCGGGCGAAGTCGTCCACGGTGAGCTTGCCCTCGCGGGCCTTGCGGAGCAGCGCCTCATAGGCGGCGTAGAACTGGGCGAAGTTGAGGTCCTCGCAGGCCTTGATGTTGGGGACGAGGAGTTGACGCTGGTCACCCTTGACCACGTCGACCGCGATGCCGAGGTTGACGTCCGAGTTCTCGACCAGGACCGGCTTGCCGTCCTCGGTTTCTTCGTAGCTGCAGTTCATCGCGGGGATGAGCTTGATCGCTTGCACCATTGCGTAGGCGATGAGATGGGTGAAGCTGACCTTGCCGCCGCGGCTGCGACGCAGGAAGTTGTTGATGGTCGCACGGTTCTCGATGACCAGTTTCATCGGCACGGTCCGCACCGAAGTGGCAGTCGGCATCGTGAGAGACAAATCCATGTTGCGCGCGGTGCGCATCGGGGCGCCCTTCAACACGGTGCGGCGTGGCTCGCTGCTCGAGAGCTGCGGACGATCGAACGGATTCGGGACTTCCGGCCCCAGGCCGCCGGATCTGCCCGGCTGGTGTGGGGTCTCGGTGCCGAGTTCGCGGCGTTCCACCGTCGCCACTGGCGCGGTTGCCGGGGCAGCCGCCTGCGGTTGGGCGCGCGGGGACTGGGCGGGACTAATGCTTGCCGCTTCAGTGATCGGGGTGGCGGAAGCGACTTCAGTGGTCGTCGGCGCCGAACTCGGTGCCGTAGTCACCTCGGTAGGGGTTCGTTCGGGAACGCTTGCCACGCCGACTGTCGCCCCCGAGGAGGCACCGGCTTGCCCTCGGAAGAAGTCGACCCACGCCTGATCTACCGAAGACGGATCGTTTTGATAGCGCTCGCGCATCTCTTCGATGAGCCAATCGTTGGCGCCGAAGTCTTCAAAGTTGGACATATTCGTTGCGGTTGATGCCGCTTCGCCCCTTCCAGAAGATTGTGCGCTCAACTCTAGACTGACGGCTGCCCAACTTGGGAGCGGCTCGGCGGGATCTGACGGCGAATCAGGTGGCGGCCACGGCGAGTTGTGGGCGCCCGGTCGCGATTGCGGCGCGAATGGCTAGCACGCTGGCCACCACGGTAAACACCACCATCAGCAGGTTTCGTCCGACCAGCAAGATGGTGTCAGTCACCGTCGAATTGGCTGCGACTAGGCCTGCGTAGTTGAGCGGGAAGACCAGGTGGGTCAGCAGCGCGATGGCCAGGCCCATGCCGCCCAGCCAACGTGCGTCGGTTCGGCTCTTGCCGGTCAGCGGCAGCGCGACCAGAACGGTCAGCGGGCCACCCAGCCAGATCACGTACTGGGGACTGAAGGTCTTGTTCGCGATGATGAACGCACAGATGATCGCGAGTTGGGCTAAGACGATCGCATGGGTGCGGCGCAGCGGATCGGCATCTTCCGCCGTGCGGAGTGATCGTCGGCCAGGCAGCCCGAAGCCGTTGAGCGCGATCAACCAGCCCAGCAGCAGCGCCAGCAGGACGGTGCCCAGCATCGCCACGTCGGCCACCCGCAGCCAGAAGTCGACCTGCGGGCCGTAGATCTCCCATGCGTTGTGGCTCGACAGTTCGGTGCGATACAGATCTGGTTGCCCGACTGCGTGACGAAGCATCGGCACCGTAGCCACGATCGATTCGATCTGCAGGCCTCGATCCGCCTGCCAAGTCAGCGGCGAGGTCGATCGGTCCCAACCGAAGAAGACCAGTGAAGCGATGCCCAGCGTCCCCCCGGCCACCGCGAAGCCGATCGTCCGCCGTCGGGCCGCCAACCCCGGACCGAGCATCGGCACGATGAGCATCGCCGGCCAGAACTTCGTGGCCGCCCCAAACGCGATCGATACCCCGGATGCGATGGGGCGGCGATTGACCCAGATCAAGCCGGCCAGCACCGCAACCGCCGGCAGCAGGTCGATGCGGAACCAGATCAAAGCACCGATCAGGAACGTGAACGTCGACCAGTAGACGGCCGCCGCCCGGCTGTAGCTCGTCCACAGCCAGACCGCGACAGCGCCATCGATGAGGCCCATCACTAGGACGAAGGCGATCCGGAAGCCTAACTCGGTGTCTCCGGAGGTCAGCCTCACCAGCTGGAGCAGGACGGCCACTGGGGTCGGGTATTCCACCAAGCCATCAACCATCCCTTGGTGTACGAGTTGCCAGTAGTAGTAGCGCACGTCGTGGTCGATGAACGTCTCCTGGCGGCTCCACAAGACGGCCATCAGCACGCGGCTGAGCGTCCAACTGAGCATCGCCAGGACCGGCTTACCGATGTGCGACATGTACCTGCTTCCTGGTTCTGCGGTGCCCGACGAAGCCCGCAACCCACCAGGCCACATAACCCAACAACGCGGAGATCAGCAAATTGCGGACGACCAGTACCAAGGTGACCGGCGTGCGGAACCAGCCGGCCAGCCCAGAGTCGCGGACGAGGGGGTCGTATCCGATCGGGAAGACGATGCCGGTGAGCACTGTGCAGGTGAGAATGAACAGCGAAATCACCCACAGCCGATGCCGCTCCACCGAGTAGCCGATCGTGTCGGGCGGACGACGCCCCAGCAACGCGAAGCCGGCAGCGTGCGGCCCGCCCAGCCAGATCATGTACTGCGGGCTGAACGTCTTGTTCGTCACGATCATCACCAGAATGACAAGCAGCATGAACGCCACCGCTTCGCTGGTGCTGCCTGCACCCCGATGCCACCACAAGGCGTAGGCAACCACGAGGCCGAGCAAACCGAGCACGGTGGCGACGGTGGCCGCGGACGTCCAGAAGGACACCCCGGTGCCGTATATCTCGAACGCCTGGTAGCGGGAGATGGTCACTGCGTAGTCACCCACACCGAAGGCGCGGCCTAGCATCGGGATGCTCGCCCAGACGGACTCAACCTGAAGGCCACGGCCGGACTGCCAAGTCAGGGGGGAGACTAGCCGGTCCCAGCCAGCCCAGATCAGCGAGACCAGCGCAAGTAGGCCGCCGGTTCCCCAGAAGCCCAAGCTCGCACGCAGCTTCTCCCGCGCCGAACCCCCGCACAGGGCCGGCCACAGCAGCGCTGGCCACAGCTTGATCGCGGCACCAGTCCCGGCCAGCGCGCCGGACCGGGCCCAGGCCCCCCGGGAGACTAAGAGCAGGCTCCACCCGGCCAAGACCGAGGTCACCAGGTCGAAGCGCAGGTAGACGGTGGGGCCGATGAAGACCACGAAAAGGGTCCAGAAGGCGATCGCGTGGGCACGCAGTCGACCACCGCCGCGCCACAGACTCAATGAGAACGCGATGTCGAGGAGCAACATCAGTCCCACAAAGGCGATGACGTAACCCTGCTGCGTCCCCAGGCCGAGCAGCCAGGGTAGCGCCAGCATCCACAGCACCGGCGTCGGGTATTCACGCATCGTCAGCTCAGGTCCGGCCGTGAACATGTTGTCGATATGTTGGTAGTAGTAGACGACGTCACCCTGGGTTTCGGGGGTTAGCAGACCCCACACCAGGAAGACCGTCAGCCGTCCCAGAGACCACATCAACAGCAGGGTGCGGGGCGAGCGCAGCTCGAGGTCTTGGAAGACGGAGACTGCGATGTGCGCGAGTCGGCGGGACGGGGACAGCGACCCAACCCGGGTCGCCCCTACTGGCTTGCGTGGCTCACCCATGGTTGTCGACGCTCAGGACGCGGCAGGTCCGTCGTCGGCATGCGACTGGGGACGTTCGGCACGGTTTTGCTCGTCCCCGCGCGCCGGACGAGGTTTCGGAACCATGCCGGAAACCCTAGCTGGTTGCAGGCGGTTCGACGAGAATGACCCGGCTGCCGACCAGCGGGATCTGCGGCGGCGTCCGGGATGGGCCGTCCGCTCGGGTCGCTGACACGACCACCTCGGGCGGGGCGGTTCGAAGGATTGTCGGGGCGAGCGGATCAGGCAGAGCAGATCGCTGACCGCCCACAAGACCGCGTCGCTGGGACGGCTCGCCTGCACACCGCCGGGCTCGTTAAACTTCCGGGGGCCGGACGCAAGGTCCGGCGTCCGGACCAGGAGGCAACTGTGGAAGCCCAATTCACCCCCGATTTCGCGAAGGCCGACGGCCTCATCACCTGCGTCACCGTCGACGCCAGCGACGGCGAGGTGTTGATGGTGGCGTACATGAACGCGGAGGCGTTCAAGCTCACCCTCGAAACCGGCAAGGTGCACTACTGGTCGCGTTCGCGCAACAAGCTATGGAAGAAGGGGGAGTCGTCCGGCAACATGCAGCAGCTCGTCGAGATGCGGATCGACTGCGACCTCGACGCGGTGGTCGTACGGGTCGAGCAGTCAGGACCCGCTTGCCACGAGGGATACAAGAGCTGCTTCTTCCGTACCGTGGACGCCGACGGCGCGTTGGCGGTCAATTCCGAACAACTGATGACCCCCGAGCAGATGTACGGGGGCAGTAAGTGAGCCCGTCCACTGACATGAAGAACGTCCTCAAGGTCGGTCTGCCCAAGGGCAGCCTGCAGGACGCCACTGTCGCGCTGTTCGCCAAGGCGGGCTTCCACATCTCGATCTCCAGCCGCGGCTACTTCCCGGCGATCGACGACGACGAGATCGAGTGCATGCTGATCCGGCCGCAAGAGGCGTCCCGTTACGTCGAGCAAGGGTTGCTCGACCTGGCTGTCACGGGGTTCGACTGGATCCTGGGCCGTGATGTGATCGAGGTGGCCGAACTGGAGTATTCCAAGCAGTTGCGGCGTCCGGTGCGGTGGGTGGTTGCGGTGCCGATGGATTCACCGATCAGGACCATCGCCGACCTCAACGGCACGCGGATCGCGACCGAAGCCGTCGAGCTCACCGAGCAGTTCCTCCGAGAGCACGGCATCAAGGCCGAAGTGGAGTTCAGCTGGGGAGCCACCGAGGTCAAGCCGCCGTACCTGGCCGACGCCATCGTCGATGTCACTGAGACCGGTTCGAGCCTTAAGGCCAACAACCTGCGGATCGTCCACGAAATCCTCTCGTCGACGACCCGTCTCATCGCCAGTCGCGAGGCGATGGGCGACGACTTCAAGCGCAACAAGATCGCTGACGTCGCGATGTTGTTGCAGGCAGCGCTTGAGGCGCAGGGCAAATCGATGCTTGTCCTCAACGTGCACGCCGACGACCTGGGCGCTGTGGAGGATTTGCTGCCCTCGCTGAAGTCGCCGACTGTCTCGCCGTTGAAGGCACCCGATTGGTTCTCGGTGAGCACGATCGTCAACGCGCGCGACGTACGAATCCTGATTCCGCGGCTGAAAGCGGCCGGGGCCGAGGACATTCTTGAGCTTCCGCTGTCGAAGATCGTCGAGTAACGGCTGGACGCTGTCCATTCGCCGCGGGCTGCGGTGTTGTCACGGACGGGCATCAGACCTGATCCGGTGCGTTGACAGGTGCCTGCAGGTCTTGGGCGAGCGGGGCCGACTTCGCCACCGACACTCGGGTCACCCCGCTACGTCTGCGGGGCCGACTTGGAGTCGGGGCCCGCCATCTGTTGCTTGAGCAACCCCAAGAGCGTCTTCATGAGTTCGTCTGACTCCAGGTACTCGAACAAGTTGATCTTGCCGTCGTAGTGCCCTTCACAGAGCCTCAACCACGCGTATCCGGTGGCCGCCGTGATCGTTCCCGCGACGCTGCCGGTGATCACCCAGCCAGCGCCGGGAGCCAACTTCAGCAGACCGGTCGCAATGGTCTTGCCGGCTGTGGCGGCAGCAAGCTGCGTGACGGTGGCTGTCATCGCCTGTTGACTCAAAACGATCCCGAAGATCATTGCTGTTTGCCGCATCATCATCAACTGGATGCCCATCAGAGGTGCAGCGTCGGCAATCGGAATCGGCGTGGCTCCGACGAGCGTCGCCGCTGTGGTGGCCGCGCCGATGACCTTACTTGCGGCGCCATGCTTTGCGTTTCGGTCGATGCGCTGGGCGGCGGCGAACGCTGCGCTCACCCCTTTTGGGGCGGCCTGCAGCGAAACATCGACGAGCAACCCGAGCCCGTGCGGCTTGGTGCCGGCGAAGTCGTCGCCTATTGCAGCAACCGGGATCGGTCCGCCGGTCTGGATCGGCAAATTCAGGTTCTTCAGGTACCAAAGGAACTCGTCAACGTCCCGGGGGAACCCCAAGCCTGGCTTCCAGGGGGTTTGGGTGACCACCAGCATTACCGGAATGCCGAGGTCGGCAAGTTCGGTGATGAGTTCCCGCTGTTTGGCATCGAAGCGACGATCCGATGCTTTGATGCAGAACCAAAGCCCGTGGATCGGCTCGCCCTCTTCAATGCGCTCCCGGTAGATCTGCTCGAAGTTGCGCACGAAGGCCCGCAGTTCTTCGAAGCTCTCCGAGCCTTTGAAGTCGTAGAGACCGAGCGTGCCCTCCTTGTTCTTGTAGAGCGAGACGTGTTGGGTCACCGGGGCGCCGATCCCGGTTCTGGCGAGATCTTCCCCGAACACCGCGTTGATGAGCGTGCTCTTCCCAACCCCGGTGGCGCCGAGAACGGCAAGGTTGTAACGCGGGAGTTCCGCTTTGGCCCAGGCGCC
>JAAYVP010000135.1 GCA_012517115.1 Brooklawnia sp.
GATGCCGCCAGGTTCGAGATCCGATCGGAATGGGTGTTGGATGGACCCTGGCGCTGGCGCCCTCAACCAGGCCGGAGTCAGATGCGAGGATCGAATGCGACGCTGGTGGTGGAGCCTGAACCCGCTGGGAGTCGGGATAGGAGCGGTGTTGCTCCTGCTGTCTCTCACGCCGTCACTGTTGCCACGTCCCGCCACTCTGCAGGGTCTCGCTTCGGGACTCGTCTTCGGTGTCGGCTACGCGTTCGGAGTCGCCTGTTGGGCGGTTTGGTCGAGACTGACTGGCTGGCGTCCTTCCCCGCGAACGCGACGCTGGGCGAATCTCGTCGGATGGCCCTTGTTCGCGGTCGCTCTGGCGTCCAGTGTGATCGGCGGAATCGCCGCCCAGAACGGGGTGCGGCGCGCGGTGGAACTGCCTCCACTGGACGGGGTGAACACCACTGGCTTCATCCTCGTGCTCACGATGACAACCTTGGCCTGTCTGGGCGCGGGACGACTGGTTCGCACGACGTGGAACCGAATGCTGGACCGCAGGGTGAGTCGAGGCGCGAGCCGCCGTCAGGCCAGCCGCTCAGCCACCGTCCGGACGCTCATCGCGTCCGTGCTGGTGCTGGCGCTGCTGGGCACCACAGTGTATGTGGCGCTGGACCGCATCTACTACGGGCTCAACGCCAAGCCGAGCGGGGACGCGGTCGAGCCCGACAGCCAGTATCGTTCGGCCGGAGCCGGTTCCGAGGTTCGGTTCACCGAGCTGGGCCGCCACGGCGCGGATTTCGTCTCCGGCGGGCCAACCGCTGAACAAATCACGACGCTAACCGGCAAACCGGCCATGACCCCGGTGCGGGTCTACGTGGGCTTGGCCGCCGGTGGCACCCTGGCTGATCGAGCGCAGATCGCAGTTCGGGAACTGGAGCGTACCGGCGGGTTCGACCGGGCAGTGCTGGTGATCGCTGCGACCACCGGTTCGGGTTGGCTAGAACCTCAGGCAGTGGACGCCGTGGAGTACCTCCATTCCGGCGATACCGCGATCGTGTCGCTGCAGTACGCCCACACGCCGAGCTTCGTGTCCGCACTGACCGCCCCCCACCTGACGGTGGACGCGTCCACCGCGCTGTTCTCCGCCGTGCGGCAGCGGTGGCTACAATTGCCCGAGCAGCACCGGCCTAAATTGGTGGTCTACGGGCTGAGTCTCGGCTCACAAGGCTTGATGAACCACTTCGGCACACTCGAGCAGCTTCGCCAGCAGACCGACGGAGCGCTGCTCGTGGGCCCCACCAACTCCACCCCAATGTGGCGTGAACTGCAGCAGACCCGGGACGCCGGCTCGCCGCCCTGGCAGCCGATACGCGACGCCGGCAGCGAGGTGCGCTGGGCCTCCCAGGAGGGGGATTTCGGCAGACTCTCGGGCCCCTGGCACCAGCCCCGGGTGGCCATTCTGCAACACGCGACCGATCCCATCACCTGGCTAGGCCCGGAGTTGTTGTGGCAGCGCCCGGAGTGGCTGACCGAAGGCAACCGGGCCCCCGACGTCAGCCCACAGATGCACTGGCTGCCGGTGGTCACCGCCGTCCAACTGGGCATGGATGTGTTGGTTGCCACCGACGTCCCGGCACGGCACGGCCACGCCTTCGGCGACGTCATGGTGGAAGGCTGGGTGAACGCGACCGGCGACGGCGGACTGGATCAGGCGTCACTCACCGCCATTCAGCAGGTCATTGAGAGCTACTGGGTGATCCGCCCGGCCATAGTGTGATCCGGGGTACGCCAGCCGCCAAGCACACAGCTGGCGTTCGTCCCCTGATTGTCAACATGCGCTGCCGAGTGGACACTGCCCTGTTTGATCCAAAGCGGCGAGTAGGCGACCGCATTGACCTGTTGCCAAACCACGAGAGAGTCCTGCTAAGGTAAGGCTCACCTAACTCACAGTGAGGTGATCTTGATGGATTTGGGCCAAACCGACGGCAGCCACGCGGCCCGCAGCCACGCCCGAGCTTGCTCATTGACCCGCAGGCTGATGGGAGGTGCCGGCAGCGCATCAGTTCTGATGTACCGACCGCAGCCAGCGATTGCGCTCGAATTCGTGGCACACGGCATCACCGCGCATGGTCAATTCGTGATCGCCACCTGCCCGAACGATCAAAGCCCCCTAGCTCGGGTGGATGTTTCGCAACCAGCGGATGTCCGGGTGGAGATCTTGCGCGAGACACCAGATCTCGAACTGCGGGTCCTGGCGTCGTCGGTGCACATGCTCGGCACACTGCGCTGGATGAATCCAGTCGAGGCCGACCAAATGCGCCGACTCGGCCTACTGCCAGCCACCATCGCGGATTTGTTCGAAGGTGCGGACGTGCTGGTCGGGATAGTCGAGACCGAACGTGTCTTGCTCTACGCCGATGGGGGGGTCACCCCCATCCCGTATCGCACCTTGCTAGCTGAAGGTATCGGATTCGGCGCTTCGGTCTTCCCGCGCCCGGAGGAGGAACTCGACTGCCACACGCTTGTGGCGGGCGTCTCGGCCTGCCTGTTAAGTTCAGTCTGCCGCGCGGTGATCGACGGCCGGGTGCCAGGTGCAGTTTGCTCGCGAAGCCCGGTCGTCACCAACTGCGAACACCTGGGGCACCGGATGGTATGCACCGATGTGGACCGGTTGGGGATGACGCTGTTGCACGTCAATTCCGAGGAAGCTGTCACAGTGTTCGCGGAGTTCGAAGAACCAGTCACAGACCTGGCACACCTGCGCGCCAGCGTCAGTCGACTAGTGGAAAGCTCGGTCTCGGCACGCCAACCGCGTATCTGACAACCCGGGGCCGGGAGTGTGGGGGCCTCGCGTCTGCGGGGTCCCCACCTCATCACCGATGAATCACAGGATTTCGTAGCTGACGCAGTTGGCCGCGTCACCCACCGTGATCATTTCGGCGGTGCACATCAGATCGGTGTTATGCCGACATTCAAGGCGCTGACAAGCTCCTACGTGGCCGTCGGCGACCTGCAGGCCACCGCGTGCGTCCAGGGCAATGAAGGTGCCACAGGTTGCCTTTGCGGTGGAACCGCCGATGGTGATCGCGAAGGCCCGGCAGCCATCGTTGTTGTAGGCGCAGTTGGTGGTGGAACATTCTTTGACTGCGGTGATTGTAGTCATGGTGGTTGTCCTTCTTGACTTCAATGCCGCGTATCTGACGACTTCACGATATGCCGCAGCTCTCGCCTACGCCACGGGTGAGGAGGGCAGCCTAACCTGATCCTTTTCCGGGGTGAGTTCATTGACCAAGCGCATGCGGTGCAGCCGTTCGGACCGGATCAGCCGATCCGCAGCACCCCTGCGCCTTCCACATCGCCTCGGGCGAGGTACTCCAGCGCCGATGGTGCGTCCCGGAACCGATACTCGGTGGTGCGCGGACGAACACCCAACCGGGCCGCCAGAGCTAGGAACTCCTCGCCATCGCGGCGAGTGTTGGACTCCACAGATGTCAGTGTCTTCTCATGGAATAGGTGCTGCTGGTAGTTCAGGCGCTCAATGTCGGACAGATGGATGCCAGCTAAGGCCAGCGTCCCGCCAGGCGCCAGGGCAGCCAGTGCGAACGGGACAATGTCGCCCACCGGGGCGAACAGGATCGCCGAATCCAGCGGCACCGGCGGCATATCCCTGGCGTCCGCGGCCGACGCGGCACCTAGTTCCAGCGCTAGCCGCTGGGCGTTGGATCCCCGGGTGAGTACGTGCACCTCCATGCCCTGGGCGATCGCCAACTGCGCGGTCACGTGCGCGGAGCCGCCGAATCCGTACAGTCCGAGCCGCCCACCGGGCGGCACCTGGGCGCGCCGCAATGCGCGGTAACCAATGATGCCAGCGCACAGCAGTGGTGCGGCGGTCACGTCGTCGAACTGCTCCGGCACACGGTAGGCATAAGCCTGGTTGACCAGCAGGAACTCGGCGTAGCCACCATCGTTGTCCCAGCCGGTGTAACGGGACGCCCGGCACAGGTTCTCGCGTCCGGAGCGGCAGTACCGACAACTGCCGCAGGTGCTGCCCAGCCAGGCCACTCCGATCCGGTCGCCGGGTTGGAAGCGGCTTGCCGATCCGGTGGAAGCCCGGTCACCGTTCACCACCACCCTGCCGACCACTTCATGCCCGGGAATGACGCGCGGCCGACGCTGCGGCAGGTCTCCCTCGCACACATGCAGATCGGTGCGACAAACTCCGCAGGTAGAGACCTGCACCAGCACTTCGCCGGGACCGGGTACCGGGACGGGCACCTCGGCCAACTCGAGCGGACTTTCGGCCATGGGGCCCGGTCGGCGAACCCGCCACGCGCGCATGGTGGTTGGAATCATCGTCGCTGCCTTCGCATGATTCCATGATGCCGCGGCACTAGTGCAGTCCCGATCGGTTCGGCGCATCAACACGGACGCGCGCATACCCCACCCGCCATCGCTGATACTGCACGAGCAGGATGGTCAGAACCACCAACACCGCGGTCATGGCCGCCAGCACCACGAGGATGTCCCAGCCGCTCGACAAGTCCGGGTCGATGAATGGGTACGGGTACCAACCGGTTACCCAACCATGCAGGAAGGTGTAAGCGACCCAGGCCGTCGGAAAGAGCAGCCACTGCCAGACCGAGGTGGCGAACCGCAGTTGCGGCGCGTCCGGCGGGAAGGCCAGCCAGTCGATGAGGACGATCAGCGGCATGATCGCGTGAAGCACATAGTTGATCCAGGGATTGGCGAACAGACTGGCGGTGTCGCTTAGCAGCGCCGCATATCCCATGCCGGTCAGGATCATCGAAATGGTGAGCGTACCGCGGGTGGCCACGAACCAATCCGAGGACGTCACGTGTCCCGGGAGCACTACCAGACCCAGCGCGACAAGGACAAATCCGGCGTTGGAGAGGTTAGTGAAATAGCTGGCATACTGCACCAAGCCACGTAGGCCAAGCTGTGTATAAAACTCCAGGTACAAACCCACTAGCCCGGCGGCCCCCAACCCGGCGGCCAAGCATCTCGCGATCTTGAGGGAAAGTCTTAACACAGCTCGCTCCGAGTCGTCCTGGTGCCAACGCTAGTCCAAGACACGATGACCGCGGCAGCCGTCCCCCAGTTCACGCCCGGACCCCCGAAGGCAACGCCAACACCGCGACCGATGAGGACGTGCCCCGGCCGCGTCGAGGCAGGCGGGATGTCCGGTTCCAGTGGAAGTCGAGTTCGGCGCACTGGTTTGCTGTCTACCGGCGTGTCGCCGCCTTTTCGTCCAACCAGTGCGCGCTTTTCGACACGTCACCGTCAGCTTCGGTCGAGCGGCATGACGCTGCTGCCAGTCACGCTGCCGAGGAGACGCAACCAGCCTTCCGACAGCCGCGGGGACGCCGCCGCCCGATTTCGCCCCGTCCCCCGGTCCGGCGGCGAGTGTGCGCATGAAGGGATAGCATCGAATAGATCAGCAAAGGCGGTGATCAGATGAAGACAATGCAGCGTCTAACAAGCGCCTACGAGAACGCCCGCATTGAGGAATTCGACGATGACGCCCGTTACGTCATCATGAGTGACTGCCATCGTGGCGACGGGTCGGTCTCTGACGAGTTTCTCAAGAACAAGAACGTGTATCTCGCGGCGCTGGAGCACTACTGGAAGGAGGGGTTCACCTACATCGAGGCTGGTGACGGCGACGAACTGTGGGAACACAAGTACAAGCACATCATCAAGGCGAACCGGGCCGTGTGGGACCTCATTCGTCCTTTCCACCACGCCGGCCGACTGATCAGGATGTATGGCAACCACGACATCCAACTGCACGACCCTGGATATGTTCGGGCCAACCTATGGACGGCCGCCGATCCCGACACCAATGAGGTGGAGCCCTTCCTGACCGGGCTCGAGGCGATCGAAGCGGTGGTGCTGAAGCACCGGAACACCGGCCAGGAGATCCTGATCGTCCATGGCCACCAAGGTGACTTCAGCAATGACCAGGCCTGGCGGATGAGCATGCTGTCCCTTCGCTACTTCTGGAGATACCTGCACGCATTCGGCGCCCACAGCCCGTCTAGCCCGACTCGCAACGCGTACAAGCGGCACAAGGTGGAGCGCAACTACGTCAAGTGGATCCAAGAGAACTGCATGGCCCTGATCTGTGGCCACACGCATCGTGAGAAGTTCCCCAGGCATAACGAGATGCCCTACTTCAACTCCGGGAGTTGCCTGTATCCGTCCCACATCACCGCACTGGAAATCGTCAACAGCACCATTGCCCTCGTCCGCTGGCGAGTGGACCCAAACGAGGACGGCTTCCTACAAGTCACCAGGCGGGTGATCGCCGGGCCTGAACCACTGCAGAACTTCGACCTCAAACGTCGGCCGTCGCCTGGTATGAAGCCCTGCGCGAAAGCGGCCCCCGACGACGCTAGCGATGTCCTGAGCTAGTGGCGGGTGGTCGTCCGAGCGGTGCTTGGCTTGCCTGGACGACGGTTGGGGCGGCTGCTGCGTCCTGGTACGCCAGCCGCGCCAACTACATGAAATGATTGCACCATGCAACCAAAGGGTGAGGTTGATCGAGACCTGATCGAGGCGCTGCAGATCGCGACCAGAGATCTGCTGTCAGTCGCACTGCAGAGCCTGGACCGCGTCAGCGGGATCAAGCTGCAGCACATGAGGTTGCTAATTGCTGTCCACGAGAACCCCGGTGCAGCATCGGTGGTCATCGCGGAATCGCTGGGGCTCTCCCCGTCGTCGGTGACCAGACAGGCCGATCGCCTGTGCGATGCCGGGTATCTGACGCGAAACCAACCCGTCGACAACCGGCGGATGGTGGTGCTGACCCTCACCCCTCAAGGTGAGCAGATCGTCGCCGCAGTCCTCGGCTATCGAGCTGAGGTCTTCGGCAACGCTATCCCGGCCCTCGACCCGGCAGTTCGCGCCAGTTTGGCCAGCGGTCTGAGCGAACTCCACCAGGCCCTGCGCGGCGACGGTGCCGGGACGCCTTCGCGGTCACTCGAGTCCTGAGCGCATCGGCCCTCGCACTGCGACGCCGGGACGCCTTCGCGGTCACTCGAGTCCTGAGCGCATCGGCCTCCTCACTGGGGCGCCGGAACGCCGTCCTTTTTCTCGTCGAGCCAGGCTACGATGGTGGACCGGAAGTCGTCATGGGCTGCGTCCACGTCCTCGAGGAACAACTTGGTCGGCAGTTCGTCCACTCGCTGCCTTGCGACGAGGTAGTTGATGGCTGCCTCCACGACCGATTGCTCGGCGTAGCCTCGGCGGTGTCCCCACTTCCGCACCTCGGGCGTTATCTCCACCACGATCTGGACATCGTCGTCGTCGCTGACCGCCGACACCAGGTAGCGCTGATCGTCCATCCGTTCGACTCGCGGCATGCTGTCCATGACTCCTCCATTTGGCTACCTGGCCTCGGCTGTTGAAGCCACCTCCGAGACCCCACACTATTGCGTATTGCAAGTATTGCACCGTGCAGAACTGGTTCAAGCTCGCTTGTTCTCTTGATTGCTAGATGCAATACTTGCGCTATGCAATCTCCATCTCGAAACTCAAGACAGACACCCAGCATTGATGCACTGCTCGCCCGCGCGCGGCACCTCTCAGGCCTGCGATCAGACACGTCCGGCATCGATGGCCTGCTCCACGCGACCGGCGTGGCAACCTCTCGCCCTGCGGCAGCCGCAACCGCACACAAGAACCGAGAACCAAGAACCTAACCACATCAGGCACCGCACACCCAGCATCAGCAGGCTGCCGAGCGCGCTCACCCAAGGACGAAGTGAAATGCCTACGCCGCTACCCCCCGAAGAGCTAACCGGCATCCCCGGAGGCAGCCTCATCACCCCCACACCCGAGGACGGCCGCCAACTGGCCGTGCTGATCGCCCGGCATACCATCCACCAGATCCAGCCAGACCTCGACCTCCTCAAACACGGTCGGCCGTTCTATGCTTCCAGCCCGGATGCATTGACAGCCGCCGCCCAGGTGGTCGCTATCGAGTTCGCGACTATCGCCGCCGCAAACGACTACTGGCGAAAGTAGACGCCTTACGCCGGCTACCCCGCCAATTCCTGCACGACATATGTCGCCAACAGATCGCGGCGACCAGCCCCATAAGTGCGAGCGACTCGACGCTAGCATCTGATCGCCTCGAAGCCGAGGTGGACACCTTCGTTGCTCCGTTCGACCATCGAGCCGTCGGCAGCGCACGGCCCGTGATCGCGGGCTTCACCGAACCAGCGCGCGCAGTTACTGTGCACCCATGGGACGCATCATCTTCGACACCGCCACCAGCCTCAACGGATGGATCGCCGACGAGCACAACTCGCTGGGGTGGCTGTTCGCCGTGGAGCACGGAGATCACCCTGACTCCGGCCTGTTCCCGGCGGACTGCACCGTGATGGTCTGCGGATCGACGACCTATCAGTGGCTGCTCGACGAGCAGGACCTCCTGACCCACCCCGAGAGATGGCAGGAGTTCCATGGGAACCGCCCCACCTTCGTCTTCACCTCGCGACAACTCCCCGCGCCGCCCGGTGCTGATGTGCGTTTCGTGCGAGGACCGGTGACCGATGCGCTGCCCGCGATCCGCGCGGCAGCCGGGCACGGCGACATCTGGATCGTCGGGGGCGGCGACCTCGCCGGGCAGTTCCTGGACGCCGACGCCTTAGACGAGATCGCGTTGTCAGTGGCTCCGGTGGCGCTCACCGGAGGTGCGCCGCTGCTCCCCCGTCGGGTGGAGTCGCACCGCCTACGACTCGAGTCGGCGACGGCCGTGGGGCAGTTCGCCCGCATCATCTACCGGGTGCTGCCGCTGCACTCGGGCGATTCCAGCTGAGCCCGCGGCAGGGGTGCCCCGCGGGCGTGCTCTGGCACCACGCAGTCCGGCCCAGGCGCCCGCGAGCAGCGCTGTTCGCGGTCACCGGTCTCAGCCGCGCCCCGATGATCCGTTGCGGATAGGCGGCAGTGACATGATGGGCGAATGGTCGGGTGGCGGACGAGGCTTCTGGCGTGGACGCCGGTTGGCGGATGGATGCTGCTGATCTTTCTGCTTTCTGCGCAGTCGGCCGATGAATCAGCGGCGCTCAGCGGCGCCCACCTTCGCGTGGTCGCAACCGTCATCGATGCGCTTGCGCAGACGGTGGGCGAAGCTGGCCTGTCGGAGGCAGCGCTGGCCGGTCTGCACACAGTGATCCGAAAGGCGGCGCACGTCGTGGCCTACGTGGTGCTCGGGGTGCTGACCGTGCACGCGGTGGTCGTCTCAGCCGGCGACGCACCAGCGGCCGTCGGTGCGTCCCCGACCCGAGTTGGGCAATGGGCACGAAGCCGACCGGGGCCGGTCGCTTGGCTGATCGCCACCAGCTATGCCACCTCCGATGAGCTACACCAGATATTTGTGCCGGGCAGGAGTGGCGAGTTCATTGATGTGCTACTCGACAGCCTCGGGGCATTCGTGGGTGTATTGGGGTACCTGGCCTGGCGCGACGTCCGGAGCCGACCGGCGCCGAGAAGTGGGTGCACAAAGTGTCGGTCTGCGCCATTACCTGCACCCAACCACGCCAGAACGCGACGGGGCGCACGACGAGGGGTCACTGACACTGCCTGACCGATGCCGAAGACAACGCCTCCGCGAGGCTGGCTCGGACGTGGTCACGGCCGATGCGTTCCTGCTCCAGGCGGAGGTCGCCGCGTCGAAGCACGGCAAGCGCCTCAAGTTCGGCCGCAGTCAGGTAGCCGATCTCGCCGTGGAAGGGCCGGGGCTCTGTCACGGTCAGGTGGGCATGGTCGCGAAGGGTACCGACGTCCATCAGCACCGAACGCACCTGCGGAAGTACCTGACGGAGCCGACCGAGGATGCGGAATCCGTGGCTATCCAAGTCGCCCCAGTACAGCAGCGGCGCCGCCGCGAGCCACTCGACCCCGGCCAACCTGGTGACCGCGACTCCGCCGCCGTGGATCGCCACCACGCCCGCAAGCGGCGGCGCCGTCTCGACACTGGTGCGGTTCTCGCAGATCAAGACAGCCCGCGGCCTCAAGTCCAACTGCTGCATGCCGGTCACCCCGACGCTGAACTCACCGGGACCCGGAGCAAGGCTGTGGTCCAGCAGCCGCACCAGGAAACTCACATCCCCACGCCGCAACCGGCCGGCCCGAGCGCGGTCTCCGGTGATCGCCTTGACTAGGGGTTCGACCAGTGACCGGTTGCGTTCCCACCATTTGGAGTCGATCCCCTGCACCGGCAGTTCACGCTCCCACAGCCCGGAGTCAGGATGGGTTGCCAGCCAGTCCAGCACCGAAACCAGGCGGTCGGTCTCCGCTTCGTCCATCTCCGCCAATCCCGTGGCGGACGCCCGAAGCGCCGAAGCCAGATCGATCGCCGGCCACTCGTCCTGCAGCCGCGCAGCTGCCGAGACTGCCCGACGCCAATGGGACGTCTGGCCGGCCAGTTCGGCGATCGCCGCCGGTGTTGCCACGATCCGCAGCGGCACCACTTGGCGTCCAAAGGCGATCCACCGCCGCTCGACCCACTCGACATCCAAGCCAGGGACGCTGAATCTGCGCCAGGACGCCACCCAATGCGCCACCGAGTCCGGATCAGCGGCAAGCTGAGTCTCGGTCGGCGGGTGCAAGGGCCAGGCCTTGATGTGCGAATCGCCAGCTGCGAGCCAGGCTTTCCAGTTGCGTCGCCACTGTCCTTGCGCCCACTCGACCGCGTCGTCCGGTGACCTCACAACAACGCTTCCTGCGCCGCGGCTGCGGGCGCCGCGTCCAAGCCCGGCGATAACTCAACCGGGGCCGAAGCGTCCTGCTCAAACAGGAGCTGATGAAGTTCGGAGTTGTTGCCGGACTCGTTACTCACCATGACCACCCCGCCGACGTAATCCTCAATGGTCTGCAGCATCTTCAGCGGAGTGGCCAGCACCAGCTGGAAGCCAAACTGTCGAAAGACCTCCAACCCAGCCCGGGTGAAGTTGTGGTCTGCCTTGTCAAACGCTTCATCGATGACCACCAGAGCGTAGCTGGGCGCCGCCTGCTCCGGTGGTGCGAGCTGGAACCGCAGTGCAGCCGCCAAACAGAAGCTGACCAACCGCTGCCGCTCACCGCCCGACCGGCCACCCGAACCGGTGTAGTGGTCGAGCGCATGGCGATCGGCATCTTGCACCCTGGCCTGGAACTGAACGTGCTGCCGGGTATCGAGGCACAACCGCCGCCAGTTCTTGTCGGCCGGATCATCCGATTGCAGTTTCAGCAGCAACCCACGCATCGCCTCGAAGCGACGCTCGGCGCCAACCCGGTCGTCAACCCCCTCGAATGCGTCGGTCATCGACCCGGAGGTGATATCGGCCAGCGTCGCCAAGAACTCGTCCACCTGCGGCAACTTGCGCTCGCGCACCTCGATCTGCAGATAGGCACCGCGATCGAACTCGGTCATCAGCAGCGACTTGTTCACCTCGTCGACACGCATTCGAACGTTGCGTCGGGCACCCTTGATGTCAGCCGCCAAGTTGGAGATGTTGTTGCGCGCCTGGCTTTGCAGCAGCTTGAAGAAGCGGTCCTCGAAGGCAGGCAGACCGTCGTCCTCCAACTCGGAAAGCCGCTGCAGGTACTCGGGGAGGTACTCCACACCGTTTCCCCAGTCGGCTGCCACAGCGGCCCATTCGAGTTGGTAATGGCTCATCTCGCGACTCGCCTCGCGTTCTCGGCGGTTACGAACTGCCTCCAACGAGCCGCGCCTGACGGCCAGCGCTTTGCGCAGTTCCGCTTCGTCACGCTCGGACGCACCTAGCTCGGCCACCAGTTGCGTCATCGCGTCAGCCATCGACTCGGGTACCGGCGCCGAGCCAGCGATCCGCTCCCGCATGGCATGGATGGTCTCGTCGAGGTCTGCCAGGACGGCCTCCTGCTGGCTGTGGCTGCGGACCAGCCCCTCCCAGACACTCTGAGCCTTCCGGACGTTCTCGCGAGCAACCTCGAGCGCCTTCTCGAGGGTCGCGAAATCGGGCTTCTCGCGGTGCAGTCCGGCCACACGCTGGTCAACTTCGGCCAACTTCGCCTGTGCCGACGTGAGATCTAGATCGAGCCAGGTTAGACCGTGCAGTTCTTGCAGCACGCTGCCGCGGCGCTGCAGCGACTCGCGCTGCTTGGCGTGGTCATTCAGCGCCGTCACCGCCGTGTCTAACTGGGTGGACGCCTGCCGCAGCCGTCGCACCAGCTCAGTCTCCTTGGCTTCGGTCGAGAAACCGAGCACCCAGCGGCTGCGGTCGCCGACCGCTGACCGGTCGTCCTTTTCATGGCTGTGAGCACTGTGCTTGACCTGACCCCTGCGAGTGACCGCCCTGGTCGCAGAAGGGAAGTCGGCGGGGCCCTCGACGCAGGCATAGGCGTAGCGGCTGCACAGCCGACCCCATAGCCAGCCGCGGAACGGACCATCGGCAAGGATCAGCTTGTGCACCAGCGCACGCTGGTCGTCCGGTGCCTCGGTGAAGGAGTCGCGCCCAGCAGACACCCTCTCGTAGACCAGCCGAGTCCGCAGGTTCTCGCGATCGATGATCTCGGCCGCGGCCAAATAGTGCGCCTCAGGCACCACCAGAGTTCGAGCAAACGAGCCGAGGACCCGTTCAATGGCACCCCGCCAAGCGTCCTCATCGGCCTGCACCTCGAGCAACTCGCCGACGAAGGGCAGGGCCGTCTCGTCCACCTGCAACCGTTCGGCGAGCAGCGTTCGCACCTCCAGCAGTCGCCCATCTAGATTCGAACGGTGCCGCCGCAGCGCTTCGAGTTCCCGCTCGATCTGCTGAACCAAGTCAGCTGCCTGACTACGCCGAGCATGGGTCTCCCACTCGGCCAACTTAAAGCTCTCGCCCTGATCGGCCAGTTCAGCTTGTAGTTCGGCGACTCGGCGGACGAACGCAGCTACCTCGGCGGGTGCCCCCGGCAACACCAAGCTCTCCGTTGCCGCAGCCGCCGCCAACTGGCTGACGTGGGCCTGCTGCCGCGAAAGGTCGGCTTGGTGACGCTCTCGCAGGTCACGCAGGGTCTCCAGTTCCGCACCGCCCGCGCCGTCGTAGCCGCGCTGGGCATCCACTGCAGCACGGTCGGCGGCACTCTTCGCAGTCTCGGCAGCACGCACTTCTTCGGTCAGCCGGTCGACGCCGAGTTGGACCGCCGCCCGCTTCGTCCGGGCATGAGCCAGCCGGTTACCGTCAACCCAGGCAGCGAGGTGCTCGTCCAACGCACTGATGTCGGCGAGCCGCTCGCCCAGCCGGGTCAGCTCCTCGTGGTGGGCACGCAACGGACGCAACGCGTCGACCTGGCGGCGCGCATCGACTACGGCGCTGTGCGCGGTGGATAGCTCGGTGAACTGCTCCACCGTCTCGTCGGCCAACTGGAAGGACTGCGGTTCGTCGAGCATGAACTCGCGGAACAGCGAATCGAGACTGGTCAGGTTCTTCGCCGACTGGGTCTTGTGCAGCAGCACCTGCGCCTGCTCGGAGGTGATGCCGAGCCGGCGGCGGAACTTCGCCGAGAAGGCGGTGTAAGCATCGTTGCTGTAGACGTCCCAAGCCGGGAACGCTTGCTTGATGCGGCGCTGTTCCAGCCCGTTCTGCACGTAGGGCTGTAGCCCCAGCAGGTCGACCCGCTCGCCAGCCATGATGAAGACCGACTTCAGGTCGGACGCGTCGTTGGTCGACCGGGCAAGGTGGAAGAGCCTGATCAGCGTGGTGTGACCACCGCGGCCGTCGTCGAAGGTGAGCCCGATACCGCTCCAGGTGGCGCCGGGCCGCAGGAAAGCAGTCTGGATCTCGCCGGTCTCGGAGTCGACCTGCCGTTTGTGGGCGCCACGCACATAAGTGACCAGACTGCGATCTCGGTCGCCGGTATCAGTGCCTTGGGCGGCAGCGTTGAACCGCAGCCGGCTGGGGCGAACCAGGATCGCGGCGAGCGCGTCCAGCAGCGACGACTTGCCCGAGCCGGAAGGCCCAGTGAGCAACAAACCGGCACGTGGCACCGTGAACGAGCGGGCACCGTCGAAGGTTCCCCAGTTCACCAACTGCACCTGAGACAACCGCTGCTGGCCGATCACGCTTCGTCTCCTCGCGGCGACCGAAGTCGCTCCAACTCATCGGTGATCGCAGCCACCTGGTCGGCGCCGACCACCAGCGCCAGCACTGGCGAGATCTCCCATCGGTCGTCGTCGCCGGTCACCCCCAGCAGCACTGAGTATCTCTTCATCTTGTTGATCGCCGCCTCAACCCGACGGTCGAAGCCGCGCTTGTCGCTCACGTCTGCGGCTCGATAGCTGCGCAACTGATCTTCAATCTCATCGCGGCCGACGAAAGCCCGGACGCTGCCACTGTGTCGCAGCAGCAGGATTCGCCGCAGATACAAGACCAGGACGGTTTCAATCAGGGTGAGCGGATGCGTCCGAACAACCTTGATGGCCTGTTCAACGTCGAGGTGCCGAACAAACGCCAGCCGCGACTCGTGATCGACGACCAAGTCGAGGTAGAGGTCGGCAAGCCGAATACGCACCACGTCTTCGTGGGCCTCAAGTTCAGCCCACAACTTAGGATGCGTGTCGGCTCGCAGGTAGGAGCCCTGCATCAACTGCAGCAACACCCGCCGGATGCCGTGCGCCAACTGGCCGTGATCGATCACCGGCACGGGGTCGTCCTGGAAGTCGAAATCATCGACTTCGGGTTCTTCGGCGCGTCTTGCCACGGGTTGCAGGCTCATCTCTTGCTCCAGTCTGCCGGGATTCCACCAAACAGATACCGCGGCGCACTGACGGTCTTCTGGGCACCGGTCGTCACCGACCGCCAAACCCAGGTTTCGGAGCCAGCCGCCTGCACGGCGTGGTCGAGCGCGAGCGCCAGCAGACCCACAATGGACGCCAAACCTTGCGTTGCCGGAAACCGTCTCAAGACGTCGCCGACAGTCGCGGTAGGCTGCTCCGCCAGCGTCGCCGCCACGTTGCGCTGCAGTTCGGGGAAATCGATCTCGGTGACGCGCACCAACTCCCGCATCGCCTCGACGTCGAGGGGCGTGGTCTGGTGTTCGGTGACCTGCTCGCTGGTCCGGACGTCAGCCGGATTGTGCAAGACCCATCCGCCGATGGACGACAGCGTCATCGAGGTCAAGTCGAGGCCGAGCCCCAGGGGATGGGTGGCCGGCAATTCCCGCAGCACCGCCATGGCTACTTGCTCGGCTTTGCTGATCGCATCAGCCAGTCGCTTGTGCTCGCGGTACTCCTGGGTCTCAACGAAGCGGCGCAGGCTGCGCGAAAGGTCAGTCAATGTGCTCCTGACTTGGGCGCTCTCGCGCTGCAAGGTGGTCAGGTATTGACGCAGGAAGGCGGAATCGGCCAGCGGCAGTTCGGAGGTGAAGCCACGCTGCAGCACCGCGTCCACCGCGGTATCGAAACCTTCGATCAGCTCGGGGTCGAGCAGCAGCCGATAGAACGCGTTGAAGCTGCGTCCCGCTTCGGAGCTCTCGATGACGTCAACCCCCGAGAAGACCTCGGCCAGCACCCCACCGCGTTGCCCGTCGTGGTTGACGATCTGTTCGCGCAACGACTGGTTCAGCTGTTCCAGGGAGTCGGCGACTTTGGCGAAGTCCCGCGGCACCTCGTCGGCCAGTCGAAGAACCTCAGCCAGTTTTTCTCGGGCGGCGGAGTCGTCCAGGGGCACGTATCCATGCCGTTCGACGCGGGCGATCTCCTGGTCGATGCGGTCGCGATCGCGGCGCAAGGCCTCGACGCGGTGAGCCGGGTCGGGGTCGGTGTCACGCGCGAGACCAGCGAGCAAGTCGGTGACATTGGCCAGCCGGGATGATGTGACGCTCGCCCGCGACTGGTCGAGCGACGCTATGAAACCGATAGCGTCGGCGGCTGCGGGCGACAACTCGACGGTTTCCTCGCGGGCGGCGGTCGCCCGTCGAATCAAGATTGCGTCACGGATCCAATCGGAGATGTACTCCTGCGCGGTGCGCGGCAGCACAAAGCCGTCGTCGCGCAGCTCAGCCAGGTCTTCGGCGACCAGCGCGACGAACTCGGGATAGGGCAGCACCCGCTGCTCAACCAGATGCCGGCCGCACGTTGCGACGATGACCGGCATATTCTCGGCGCGTAGCAGCTTCAGTGCGGCGCTACCACCGGCGCGACGCGCCCGGAATGCAGCACCAGTTGCTCCAGCCATGAGCTCAGCATAGGCAGGCCTTGGAGCGCCCTTCGATGCCGTTCATCCCAGCGCTGCGAACTGCGTTCGCAGCTCACTGACAATATGCAGAATCGGTACTGGTTGGTGGCGGGGACGCCGATGGGTTGGCCACACCCGACCAGCTACCTACCATGGGTTGATGCCAAACGGCCGCGAGAAACCTCACACCACGCCAGCCCGGCCCGACACCCGCGACTGGACCTTCGTGCTCACCGAGCCCTGCCCCGAGTGCGGGTTCACTCCCGGACAGCCCGTCGCGCGGGCCGGGACCCGGCTCCGGGACGCGGCGCCCCGCTGGCACACGGTTCTAGCCCGACCTCGCGTCACGACGCGTCCTGAACCCGACGTCTGGTCGCCGCTGGAGTACGCGTGTCACGTTCTGGAGCTGAGCCGTGTCTTCGCTGGCCGCGTCGAACAGATGCGCACCCAAGACGACCCGACCTTCAGCAACTGGGACGGCGAACGCGCCGCCGTAGTACGCGACTACAACGCCCAGGACGCTCAGGTCGTGGCGTCCGAAATCGGCGACGTACTGGGCAGCGCGGCGGACATGTTCGATCAACTCGTCGATACCGAGTGGCAGCGTCCCGGAACGCGTGGTGACGGCCGACGCTTCTCAATCGCCACGCTCGCCGACTATTGGCTGCACGAGGTGCAACACCACCTCGCCGATGTCGACGGCTGAGCGGCAGTTCTACCCGAATCCCGGTCTCCCGCGGCGTCCGCCGCTTTCCCTGAGTGCCTGCCGGACTCAACAGATTCGACCAGGCAAGCGGGAGCTTCCGTATCGACACTAGAGATTTATACGCCTGCCGTATCCTGGCATAATGGCGAGCAACCCCTATACCCCCGGCTTCGGGCAGCGTCCACTCGTGGTGGTCGGTCGCGAACGTCAATTAGCACGCGGCCACGAAACCCTACTCACAGTTGCGGGCACCGGGCGGGCGTCCACCAGCCCTTTGGTGCTGCTAGGAGTCCGCGGGATCGGCAAGACCGTTGCCCTCGGGCTGCTGCGCGACGACGCCGATCATGAGGGCTTCGTCACCGTGCAGGTCCGCCTTGATCGGATCTCGTCGGCCGCCCAGTTGATTACGTCCGGCACCGCCGAGCAGATCGCGCCGCTCGCCGCGCAGGGCGCATCCGGGCACTGGCGCCGCTTCACCGAACTGATCGCGCAACTGTCGATCGAGGTGTCCATCGCCGGAGTCGTTACTGTCGGACGACGTCCAGCCGAAGCCGCCCCAGACGTGCTCACCGAGCGGCAAGTGCTAGCCCGCTCGCTGATTTCGGCCGCCCAGTTGGCCCGGGGACACGGCAGCCAGGGGCTGGCCATCTTCATTGACGAGATCCAGGAGGCTCGCCCAAATGACCTTGTGGTGCTGGTCAACGCGCTGCAGGACGCGCTCACCGCACCGTCAACCCCGATCGCGATCTTCGCAGCCGGACTACCTGACAGCCCCGCCAGGCTGATGGCTGCCGGATCGTTCGCCGAGCGGTTCGAGTTCAGCATGCTGGAGCCGTTCGACGCCCGCCAGGCAACGGCCGCCCTGGTCGGCCCGGCGGTGCGCGTCGGGGTCTCCTGGGACGCCGGTGCGGCCGAGTTGCTCGCTGAGGAATCCGGCGGCTCGCCCTACCTCGTCCAGCTGTTCGGGGACGCCGCTTGGCGGGCTGGGCGTCCTGCCAGCGGCGGCGTACTCAGCCGGGCCGACGCGGACGCCGCCATCGCCGCATCCCGCGAGTCACTGCAAGCTGGCATGTTCCCCGGACGCTGGGCCCGCTGCACCGACGGCGAACGCGCACTGCTGATCGCGATCGCCACGGTTGCCGACCGCGAGGGGATCGCCGCCAGCGAGGCGATTACTGCGGCGCTCGGCAAGTCCGGTACCCCGGGTTGGTCGCGGGTGCGCAGCAGCCTGATCAACAAGGGCTACATCGTCCCTCGTGGGCGCGGCAAGCTGGGCTTCTCTATCGCCGGATTCCGCGACTTCGTCCTGGGCATTGACGACTCGGCGGAGACCCTGGAGGCGGACGCCATGTCGAGGCTGCGGTTCGAGCAGCTGCCACCCGGTGAGCTCCCGCCCAGCCCGGAAGATGGGGAGCGCTGACCCCGGCAGCGAGCTGGGCGCCTGGAGCACCGGACTGGGTGCACAAAGTGGCGGTCTGCCACATTTTCTGCACCCAGTCCTGCAGCGCCGGAATAGCGCCCACCCCAAATCCGCAGTTCGGGTGGGATTTCAGTTGAAGAAGCCGATGATGAGCTGGATCCAGAACCAGAACACCACGCCGAAGGCAGTGATACCCAGCGCAACCTGCCACCAGCGGTTGCGAAGGTTGCCCATGAAATCGGCCCTGGAGGACAGGTAGACCAGCAAGAACGCCAGGATTGGGGCCGTCAGTACAGTGAGGGATTGGGCGAGCACGATCAGCGCAACTGGGGACTTGCCGCCGAAGATCGCGGTGATGAGGACTCCCCACGTCAAGATGATGCCGGAGAAGATGCGGGCAGTCTTGGTGCTGGCCGACGCACCGTGGCCGAGAGCGTCGGAGAGCATGATCCCCCCAGCGGTGGCATTGGCGGTCATGGCCGAGAAAGCGGCGGCGAAGTAGCCCAACGCGAAGATCCAGGTGCCGACCGTGCCAGCCACCGGTTCGAAGACCTGGGCCAGCCCTGCGATGGTGGAGACCATGTTCTCGGCACCGAGGGGGCCGTTGAAGACCTTGGCGGCGACCAAGATGACCAGCGTCGTCATGATGCCTGGGGCGGCGATACCGGGAATGGTGTCGACGACAGTGACGTCGCGATAGTCAGCCTCAGTACGCTTTCGTTCCTGGGTGCCGTATGCAGTGAAGAACGCGGCGTTGGCGGACAGGCAGGTGCCAATGAGCGCGATGACGACAGTGGTAGAGCCTGCCGGGACCGTGGGGATCAAGCCCTCCGCGGCTCGCCACCAATCGGGTTTGGCGACGACAGCGCTGATGACGAAGGTCAGAGCCATCAGCGCCATTGCCACGAGCATGACCTTTTCAATCATGGTGTAGACATTGCGCAGGAGTAGCAGGGTCGCCACCGCGATGGTGCACACTATCGTCCCGAACAGCGGCGGTCCTCCAACTAGCATCGACAGGGCCAGGCCAGAGCCGACGGCGTTGCCGACCGAGAACATCAGTGTGATGACGAATACCGCCCCACCGGCCAGATAGCCGACCCAAGTGCCGAATCGCTGTTTGACTGCCGTTAGCAGCGAAACGGGTGACTTGATCCCGATTCGTACGCTCATGTCCGCGATGACGAGCATCAGCACTGTCGCAGCGACGACGACCCAGACGAGCGCATAGCCGAAGCCAGATCCGGCTTGTATCGATGTGGTCAGATTCCCGGGCCCGAAGCCCCAGCATCCGACGACGAAGGCTGGGCCGGCCATGGCCAGTAGCTTCCAGATGGAGCGGCGGGGCGTGAGTTGGCCAGTCCCGGTGACCTCGCCTTGGCTTTGCGTTGACATGTGCAGACCTCCGTTGGTCCCAGAGTGCGGTGACGACCCGGCTGGTCGGCACCGAAGTGAAGCAGTGTCCCGAACGCAATCGTTCCCGGGAACGCTTTCATTATCGTGGCCCGAATGTTGGAATGTCAAGATGGAGGCACGTCTCGCGAAGCTGTGGAGGCTCGGACGCCTGCCACCTGACCCTGAACCCACCGAATCGCGGCCCCCAAGAGGTTGACAGCGTGCTCGATTTCATGACAGACTGGAAACGTTCCCGGGAACGATACCCGTTCCCTCAACTCGAAGAGGAGTAGCTCATGGCCATCGATCTCCGCGGACTAGTTCCCGCTCCCGTCACCCCCTTCACCCGCGA